>NZ_JAKRFA010000100.1:0-3056 GCF_022348305.1 Alteromonas sp. MmMcT2-2 | reverse complement strand
GATTTTTGGCGATTGATCTGATCACCAAACGTCATGAATGTTCCTATCTTTTTTATCTCGCTGATATCGTTATATTATTTGTGGGGATACCTCAGACTCCGACCCCATTTATTTAATGTACTCTGACCCCATTTTTTAAGCGGCTTTCACTTTGGGAGAGTCTTCGTGCTCAGTAGCGCTGCTTTGAGTATCGCTTTTTGTGTTGCGTGACTCGTCGGTAGTTTGGCTATCGCGTACGTTCTTCTGCACCGTAATAGCGGCAAAGAGGCTTAGAGTGAAGGCCATGCCGAAGAAGCCTTTTTCACTTAATAAAAGCTCAGCATTTAATAAGCCAATTACCAACAATACGATGGCTGATGCAGTAGCTACAGCTGATGCAAGGAAGTATGCTTTGGTCGCTGGCACACCTTCCATCTTATCGCGTACCGTTTTTTGTAAGCTCACTACAGAAAACAAGCCAAATAACATAATAGTGAAGTAATAACCTTTTTCATTAAGCGCCATTGGGGCATTGTAAAGGCCGATAAAATAAGCGCCTACCCCCACAATTAGGGCTGCCAGTGATGCTATTCGAAATGCTTTCGTTGGTTTATTCTGAATCTGCATTGTTAAATTCCTCGATAATAGTTGTCTCACCGTTGCTCGCAAAAATAACTGCCTTTTCCGATAAATCGTATTTCTGCATGTAACGAGCAAGGCTTCCAAATGTAGTTGTTTCCACCTTACGACCGTGATCGGACAGCGTCACGCCGTCGCTGAACATACTCGCCAAGCCAAGTTTGGCGCGGCTCATGTTTACTTTTTGCGGCGTAAAATATGCCTTTGCATTAGCTTTTAGCTGGGCTATATCTGTGGTGGAGTACACCGCAGCATTGAGCACATCTAGGGTGTACTCGGTACAGTTTTGTCGTTCACTGTTAAATGGGTTAGCAACCACTGAATAGCGTGGGTTATGCAACAATTTTGCTCTATCTTCGCTGTACATACTTATAAGCGCTTGCTGCACGGCAACCGAGGGGATAACCAGGCCTGCCTCGAGCGCATAAGCACTCCAGAAAAAATCTACAGGATAATCGGTAACTAGATGACTCACGTCTTGTTCATCAGCATCCTGATACAAATTATGGATTGCATAGCCTTTGGCTGTCTCTCCATTATCTAGCTGTATGCTTGAGTAGATAGCAATAGCAGTGTGAGTGAAGCGAATGCCCTCCGGCATGTCTTCAATCGGTCTGCCTCGCCTTGCAATAATGAAGGCACGAGCTCCTTGGCTTGCCGCATACTTTTCTACTTCTTTAGAAAAAATGGCAATGGCTTCTGGTGAAAACGAAGGTTTTCCGTGCTGCTGACTACCTGCCAAAGCGTGATTAGCGTTGGCAGTAAGTAGTACCAAAGCCACAGCTATTGAATACAAAAATGTTTTCATACTCTTCCCTGCTTAAATTCTTTCGACTTGCACTGAATAAGAGCCACCTAAAGCGCTCGCTATTTATTATGAAGCGCTAGATGCACAACGCTTCGCTGTAGCAGTGTTTTACCAAACTATAGCCACTTTTATAGCGTCCAATCGCGCTTCAAAGTTCGAGCAATTAATTAACCGTTAGCGTTTAGTTGTGGTAGTAGTTGTCGTAGTCGTTGTTGTGTTAGTGGTCGCAACGACTTTGTTTGGCGCAGGGTCTGCAGTAATGATTGTTTCGGTAATCACTAACGGCTGGTTATTATCAACGGAGGAATGATGACTAGCTCCGTGAATACTGCGGCTACTCTCGTCAATCACACTTTCAGCAACTGCGCTACCTGCCACTACAGCACTGCCGGTTAGTATCACCGGAACAGCGACTACGGCACTCGCTACTGACGCCGTCGTTGCTAAGCCTTCAGATGCAGCAAGTGCGCTATGTTTACTGGCTTTGCCACTGTGGTCGGTAGAGTCATCTGCCATTACAGAATGGGTAAGAAGCGCACTACCTAATAGTGCAGTTAACATCAATGTTGAACGCGAATTTTTCATATCACTTGCTCCTAGTATGTAAAGGCGAGATGTGCCTGAACATGTTCTACACTAGAACCAAGAATAAATTTCGTAAACCACAATCGCTGATGTAGTATTAAATTACACCACAAGTATAAATATTTAATACCATGAGCCAAATTAACCTTGTTTACGACACGCTTAAACAATGTTTACGAGAGCAGCGATTTACCTACAAACAGATCGCACAGAAACTGAACGTAAGCGAGGCCAGCGTAAAACGAAATTTCTCTCTACAGGCTTTCAGCCTCGACAAGCTGGAACAGATTTGTGAATGTCTAAATTTGTCATTAAGCGACCTTTTTAGCCTGTCGCAAAAGCAGCAGGAAAAAATATCACAGCTGTCTGAGAAGCAAGAAATGGAGCTACTTGCCAATCCCAAGCTACTGCTTGCAGCCGTATGTGTGCGTGATGGCTGGCGATTCTCGGAAATCATCAAGCACTACAATATTTCTGAGGTCGAGGGCATTAAGCTAATGACAACCTTAGACAAACTTAAGCTTATAGAGCTGTTACCGAATAACCGCTACAAGCTACTTATTGCGCAAAACTTTCGCTGGATCCCTGGTGGTCCGCTAGAAAAATTTATGGAGCAGGAAGTAATGGTGAAGTTTATGGCCCCAAAGAAGAACGAGCCATGGATGTTCCGTTTCTATTTACGCGGCCGCTATTCTCAGACCTCGGTTTCGATTATTCAGCGCCGTCTTGAACAACTGCGACAAGAGGCAGCAAAACTCAGCAGCGAAGATAATGCCCTACCAATTGAAGAACGCCAGCACATTGGTCTTTTAATGGCGATGCGGCCTTGGGAACCCTCGCTTTTTGAAAACATGAAGCGAAAATAACCCTGTCGAAGTATATTTGGGGGGTCAGAGTACATTAAATAAAAAAGTACTCCGACCCCATTTTTTGCTACTCAAAAAAGTACTCTGACCCTGAGGTATCCCCACAAATAATATAACGATATCAGCGAGATAAAAAAGATAGGAACATTCATGACGTTTGGTGATCAGATCAATCGCCA
>NZ_JAKRFA010000099.1:0-3321 GCF_022348305.1 Alteromonas sp. MmMcT2-2 | reverse complement strand
GCATCAGTGGAAAAAGACGATCCGCTGGCTTGATGAACTCACCGCTGAAGCTTGCATGAGCAAGATTACATGCTAAATTCGTGGGGATCCCTCAGTATTGAAATCCAATGTTTCAAAACATTGAGTTCGTGTTTGCATTCTTCAAATTTTTCAACTAATGAATCTTCAATAAATATCGCTTTAGCTTCGCAGTGATTAAGCGTAAAAACCAAATCAGAAGGACCTTGTAAATAATTTACAGGTACAACAACAACGCCTGCTTTCATGCAACCATAAATAACGAGAGCGAATTCAATTGAATTAGGACTGGCTAATGCAACTCTATCACCTTGTTTTATATTTAACGCTCTTAACATATGATCAACTTTATTTAGCGCTTTATTTAACGCTAAATGGGTATAGGCAAGCCGTTCATTGTTTCTGTATTCCACAATGGCATCAAGGTTCGGGGATGTTGCTGCTTTACGCCTAAAAACATCACCCATGGCAACTCTGTTAATTATATTTCTGGAAGTATCCATCAGTATTCCTCTATTTTTTAATTATGTTATAAACTTAAACTAATAAAGCGCTCTCACAATAGATGGTTTCTTTTGCAATCACTTGTTTAATACATTTTTTAATAAATTCAAAATCTGGTTTATTGTTCTCAGAGGTTTGCTTAAAAGCGTTTGAAAGCACATGCCAACTCTGTGCACTTTCAAGCATTTTATTTTCTAATTCTAAGGTTTTAATAGATTCTAGATGTTGACCCGCTTCAGCTAAGAATCGAGCATACATTTTTCTAAAACCACTGCCACCTGTACCTCTTTTTTCAATGGTTTGGTAGGCAAATCGACAGTTCCATTGCCAGTCATCAGATTCGGCCCAATTACTGAGATCATCGGTCAGGGAGTGCAAAGCAGAAAAGCCGCTTGCATGGTCAGTTGAGTTAAGCAACCTATGTGCATTTTCCTTAATAGCCAATTTGCATAGTGTTTGTAAATCTGTAGGTTTGGATAGATGATGCGGAGCATAAAAATCACCATTACATATAAAGGGGGGGATTTGTGATACCCGCGCTTTTCTCATATCAGAAAAAGGCACGCTTTCTAAGTTTTCTCTTTCGGTATCGGTTACATAAAAAATTTTATCGTTTTTATCGTAACCCCAAACCATAATTCCATGACCCGGAAAATGACTCGATGAATTAAAGTAATGTAAATAAAATATGTCACTAAGCAGTAGGGCAGGCCGGTTTTCGTCTATGGCACAAAGAAGTTGTTTCTCGCTTTCTTCTTCCGTACGGCCACTTAACCATGAAAAATCATCTACACCAATAGCATTGAAAAAGCGTTTTTCATATCCTAAAGAGCGTGTATGAAGCAGGCGAGTAGGGGATGAAGACGGTGTTTTTAAATAAGTAATGCCTAAGCCGCCGCCTATACCAAAACAGAAGTCTTCACTCCAATTGAAATGATGAAAACGAACCAAGTCTGCTATTGCAGTACTAGAACAATGATGTCCTGGAACATGTGTATGATTAATTAAAGTCACTTAATATCCTTGAATTTGCTTAAACGCATATCTATAAGATAAGCTTAATACTTTAACGATGTAGCCATCGTTAAAGTATTATTAGTAGTTTACGATCTAAGATTCGCTCTGGCTTTTTCCGATACGTAATAACCAAGCTAAACTTGGAATTAAGGTAAGCGCACCGATCATATTAAAAACAAACATAAAGGTTAATAATAAGCCCATATCGGATTGAAATTTGATTGGAGAGAAAGCCCATGTCGCTACACATATTGCTAAAGTTACGCCAGTAAAGCCTACTGCTTTACCTGTTTGGTTTAATGTATATAAATAAGACATATAGAGTGACTTTTTCATGGCAAGCCCTTCTTTTATTTTACTGAAAATATAGATGCCATAATCAACCCCAATCCCGACACCTAATGCAATTACAGGTAATGTTGCAACTTTAACGCCTATACCTACAAAGGCCATTAACGCTTGACTTAACACCGAAGTGACAATCAAAGGAACTATGATGCATACAACAACAGGCACCGATCTAAAGGTAATTAAACAAATAATAATAACAACGGAATAGACCCAAATAAGCATCTCATTTTTGTGCTTCTTCAATTACGATATTGGTTGATGCTTCAACACCTGCATTTCCAGCGGCAAGAAGAAATTTAATACCATCTTGAGGATATTGTTAATCTTATGTTTAACTTGTTACATAAGATGACGTAGGGCGTTGGTTTTAACTAGTGCTTTTTACGTCAAAATGTATTTGTTTTGTCATTTTTAATCATTTTATTGGGGTCTACATTTATTTGTGGAAGTAAAATATGGAAGAAAGTTATACGGTACTGAGCGGTTGGATGATCTCTATTAAGCGTGCAATGGAGTTATTTGATCTTGATTTTGATGAAGCATGTCAAAATTTTAAGATTGATAGCCGTGCTTTTAATAACCCAGAATCAAGAACTACAGCAAAAAATATAACTAAAATACTTAATTATACTAACGCTAAGTTGAATCGGCATGATTTCTCCATTTCTGTTGCCAATCAGTTTCATCCTAATATATTTCATGCTCTTGGTTATGCCATGGTCTCGTCTGAAAGCCTACAAGCTGCTCTCCAATGCTTAGCTAACTACAAAAGAGTACTATCAAATACATGTAAGCTCACGGCGTTAGAAAGGAATAGTCAATTATTGGTTCATATGAATTTGTTTTGCCATAAAAGTACAGCGAGCCCTGTATTATCTTATGTTGGAGTTGAACTTTTTATTCTCACTGTAATTAAATTTTCTAGGGAGTTAGCAGGAGCAAATATTGTACCTTTGAAAGTGTTGTTTTCTTTTCCCGAGCCTAATCATGATACTGATTATTTAAATGACTACTTTAAATGTGATGTTGTATTTAATGCAGAAAAAACAACTATTGTTTTTGATCTTGAACAAACTCAAAAGCAATTGATAACGACTAATTCATTAATAACTCAAATGCATGAAAAAATTCTTGAAGAGTTCATGTCTCGTATAGATAAAAATGATTTAAAACATGTTGTAAAGTCAAAGATATTTGATCTTTTACCTTTTGGTAGCCCTTCTCAGCAAGTGATCGCTGAATCTTTAGGTTTTAGTCTTCGAAATATGCAACGAAAGCTAAATGAGCAAGGTACAAACTATCAGAGTCTATTAGAGAAAACACGTAAAGAGTCCCGAATTCAACTGCGAAGTGCGACACTCGTCAATATCAAGCAGCCAATGCCATTTCTTTAAATACAATCGCTGGCTGCTTGAAGCCTAAACACTTTCT
>NZ_JAKRFA010000098.1:0-3428 GCF_022348305.1 Alteromonas sp. MmMcT2-2 | reverse complement strand
TTCGGCTGTGAAGCACGGTTAGATATAGAACGCATCTCCTTAAACGAAGATAGCCTCAAACACTAAACGAATCACAACGGTCTATATTGATCGCTTACGGAATAACTAACGCGCTATATAACTTTAAAGGTGGCGTAGGTAAAACGACAACGGCTGTCAACATTGCTCAATATTGTGCGCTTAATGGCTATAAAGTACTGATAATTGACATGGATAGCCAAGCGAGCACGAGTGCTCTTTTTGGTATAGTAGGTGATGGTGATCTCGATGCTTATGACACTGTGTTACCTTTTACTTTATATTCAGAAGAGACGACGCTTGATTATGCGATACGTGAAACTCATTTCGATAATCTGCATATCATCCCTGCTACGCAACATCTATCTAGTTCTGAATTTGAAGCTGTTACTCAGATTAGCAGCGGCGATGATGATCCACTTGAATATTTTCAACGACTGAAAGAAGGTATTGATACAGTTAGACATAACTATGATTTTGTTTTTGTAGACGCACCTCCTAGCCTTGGCATTA
Organism: Alteromonas sp. MmMcT2-2; assembly: GCF_022348305.1. Taxonomy (NCBI): domain Bacteria; kingdom Pseudomonadati; phylum Pseudomonadota; class Gammaproteobacteria; order Alteromonadales; family Alteromonadaceae; genus Alteromonas; species Alteromonas sp. MmMcT2-2. The sequence continues at coordinate 2,897 of NZ_JAKRFA010000098.1, read as the reverse complement.
TCGGCCTTCAAACACTTCTCAGTGTAGACAACATTATTATCCCCTGCCCTCCGCGTATGCTTGATTTTGTCAGTACTCGACAATTTCTCGAAATGGCAACTGAATATGTTTTTAAAGTAGCTGAAGGGAAGGTTTTTAATAGTATCAAAGTTATGGCGTCAATGTATGACCGCCGAAATACTAAGAGCAATGAATTTATAGAGGTTATGGAAGCTGTACTTGGTAGACATATGTATACGAACAGCATGCTTCATTCTGAATCCATTGATAATGCTTCAGCAGTGTTTCAAACACCATATGAGTCTGTTAAGCCAGATAAACGCATTACTGAAAACATGAAAGATTTATTCAACGAAATTATTACTGATTTAACAAGCTTGAATAGTTTCCAAAATAGTACAGATGAGAACGAGGTTTAACAGATGAGTAAGAAGACAAGTCATATGCGGAGTTTGCTTGATGTCATCAAAAGCGATGAAGAACAAAATACTAATCAACAGGAACGCGAACCACAGAACAAAAAAACGGTTAACCCTGCCGTTAACCTTGCCATGGGCGTTCATGAAAAGCGCCCTAAAGCTATCAAAGAGCCGGTACTACATTTAGAGCATGATCAAGTAAAAATCTTTAAATACCATGACAGACATAATAGTTCTCTTGTTACAGAACGGATAGCACAGTTACGCAAGTCTATTGAAGCTGATGGTCAGCATATTCCGGGCGTCGTGAGAAAAACAAATGAAACTACTAAAGATGGTCGTATTGTTTATGAGCTAATAGTAGGTAGACTCCGTTTTGAAGCATCTCGAACAGTGGGCTTTTTCAAGGCTTTTATTAAAACGCTTAATGATGCTGAAGCGGCTAAACTTATGTTTAGTGAAAACGAGGATAGAAATGACATCCTACCATTCGAACGATGGCTTTCTATTTTGCCTCTTGTTGACGACAAAGTTCTTACAGGAAAAGAAATAGCTGAAATGATTGGCTGGGACGCTGGTAATTTTGCTCGAACAATGAAGGCCAGAGATGCATATGATGCTCTAGGCCTTGCTGAAAAGTTGGTGGACGTTACTAAAGTAAAACTAAACCAACTTGTGCGAATCGGAAGTTTATACAAAGAGGACCCTCAAGCGTTATCTCAAGCTGTAGAAAAGATTAAGTCCAATTATCCTGATAGAAAAAACAATCTCTTTTTAAAGTCTGTTATTTCTGTTATTGAAGAGGAAGAGAAGCCTGTAAACAAAACAACCATACTAAACGGGTCAAAACTTAAAGTTAAACGGATTGGCAATAAAGTGACAATGACGTTTGAAGGTTTACCTCGTGAATCGAGTATAGATGAGATTGTTGCGGCTCTAAAGGATGTTGGTGGTTTACAATAATTACTATCTTTATCAACCATTAACTCTTGAAAAATTTACGGATTGTAATTTACAATCCGTTTTTTTGTCCTGCTGAAAAGTGACGATTGTAAATTACAATCCGATGTTTTGACCTGCTGAAAAGTGTCGATTGTAAATTACAATCCGATGTTTTGACCTACTGAGAAGTAACGATTGTAAATTACAATCCGATGTTTTGACCTGCTGAAAAGTGACGATTGTAAATTACAATCCGATGTTTTGACCTGCTGAAAAGTGACGATTGTAAATTACAATCCGATGTTTTGACCTACTGAAAAGTGACGATTGTAAATTACAATCCGATGTTTTGACCTACTGAGAAATGACGATTGTAAATTACAATCCGATGTTTTGACCGTAAGCGTCCGGCAATACCACCTATCGCTTAGCAAACTGCCATGGTAGCAGTTGCTCGATATCGACGTCGGGCTTGCTGAGTTCATCAAGGCAAGTCATCGCATACTCGAACACATTGAGGTCGTTAGCTTTAGCGGTTTCGATGATACTGTAGAGCATTGCGCTGGCGTTTGCGCCCGTGGCGGTTTGACTAAATAGCCAGTTTTTTCTGCCTATCACGAACGGTTTAATCGCGCGCTCAGCGCGATTATTATCAATCTTTAGTTGGCCGTCGAGTGTATAACGTACAAGCTTTTCCCATTGGTTCAAGCAGTATTGTATCGCTTCACCTAATTTGGTTTTCGGTAGCACTTGTTGAACTGATTTCATTAGCCATGCGTGAAGCTGATTGAGCAACGGCAGGCTCTTTTCTTGTCTGGTAAGGTAGCGCACTTCGACCGTTTTATCGTTTAGCTGCGTTTCGATGCGGTAGAGCTTTTGGATGTGATTGATTGCCCAATCTGCTTTTCCGCTGCCTTTCTTACCCGCACCTTTTTTGGCTTCCATGAACTTACGACGTGCATGTGCCCAGCAACCGATAAGGGTCGCTTGCGTTTGCTCGTAGCCTTGATAGCCGTCTACTTGCAGGTAGTCGTTATAGCCATTAAGGAAGTCGACTGCGCATTGCCCGGCGCGACTATTGTGATAATCGTACAACACGATATTGGATGTCGCTGTATCGGGGATATTATCGCTAGGTAAGTCAGCGCCACTGGCGTATAGCCACATATAACTATTCACTTTCTCAGACTCAACAACTTTAAGCGTGGTTTCATCCGCTGCGATAACAGGCTGCTTTAACAGATGTTGATGAAGCTGCTCGTAAAGCGGTTTAAACAACTCACCTTGCCCTGGGTGGCCTTCGGTACTTTTTCCGAACTGCTTGTGCTGGGCAACACGGAACTGTTCTTCTAAATAGGCAATCCGCGCGCTCTTCTCTTCAAGAAGCGCTTCAAGTTCAGCGATGCGGGATTGGTATTCTTTCTCGTTCATACCGCTATTATCCCGTATTAAGCTGCTGATTACCTTACATTATTAAGACTATTTCGTGATCGTTAATCGCTACTTATGATCACAGGTTATAAGCCGGATGCGTTG
>NZ_JAKRFA010000097.1:0-5221 GCF_022348305.1 Alteromonas sp. MmMcT2-2 | reverse complement strand
GGCTCCAAGCTGAAAGTAAACCACCTCCGCAGCCATTTATTGGTGTGGTCTACAGAGGATTATGTCTTTTTAGAGGGGAAAATCCCTAGAACCCCTATTAGGAACAGCAAATGAGTGAGTTAACTAATTTATTCAAATTAATATTGAGTCTACCTATGGAGCAGCTTGCGCTACTAATAGTCGGTTTTTCGTTGGTAGTGGTGTTTTGTGCATTGCGAATAGTGGTAAAAGTATTGGAACCAGCCAAAGCTAAGGAGAGTAAGTAATGCTTGAATGGACAAAAATACCCAGTGTTAGGTTTTTAGATGTTGCGGATTCTCCACTGCATAAAATGAAATGGAGTGGAGACGCCAAGTCAGATTACATTGCTGCCCTTATGTTACTTATAGTTTTGTCTCATCATGCTAGCGACAAAGATAGTTTAGCGAATGGGCGATTGGGTGATACCCAAATGTCTTACGATAAGCTCACAGAATTGTTGGGCATAAGTAGAACGAAGGTCTCTAATGGTATAAGAGTTCTTGAGAGCCTTTCACTCATAAAGGTGAGTACTAATAAGAGACCTAATATCTTCACAATAATAGGTCTTGCCGAGGGAGCAAGATGGGGTAAGTTGCCAGCTAAAGGGCTATATGACAAAAAACTTTCAAAGGTAAAAGTTTTTGAGTCATTCAAATTAAGAAGCAAAGTTGAATTAAACGCTCTTAAAATTTATTTAGTCGTTGTTGCATTTAGAGATAGTCAGATAGGGTACACTAAGCTCGGGTATGAAAAAATCACCCAATACGCTGCTGTACAACGAAATGATATTAAACCTGCTTTGTCTTTCCTAATCGCAAATGACTTTCTGCAAATCGATACTGAGGCCACCGACTTAAATCAGTTCAGTACTGCAAATGTATATTGGCTTAGACATATCGAGCCCCATAAACACCGAGGAACTATTGGGCGAAAGGATGTAACTCAAAGCACGGAAGTTGCGCCCTCGTCATAGTTCACCAAAAACATGATGTCATAGACATGTTGGACAATTATTAGGAAATTCAGAACGCCTGAACAGCGAATTTAGCCGTATTTTTGAATATGGACCTGTTGATGACCGTCAGTGTATTACCGCGAGTTGTATTATGTGCTTTGGAGCACTAGGGTATTCCGGAAGTTTACGGCATCTATCTATGTGGGGGAATTTCATTAGATTATGGACCGAGCCCCGTAGTATCATTTGTACGTTAAGCGGACATATAATCTACTTCTTATGCCCGTCTAGTAATCGTTGTGAGACAAAGTAAACATTACCTTTAGCTCTTGTACACGCTACGTATAGTTTATTTAACGTCGATGGTGCCAAAGTAGCCAATCGTCCTTTTGTATAAGCTGTAAATGTGGTCGAGTTTAGAACTATGCAGATGTCAGCGAAATCATCCAAGCCCTTAGTATTTCCCCAATTATCAGTCCTTCCAATGTACTTGTAGCTTTCTTTAAAAAACAATTTAACGACGGAGTCGTCAGAGAATAACCTATTTATATGTTCAGCATCTTCAACTAGGGTAATATTAACTTCATCTCTTCGATGGGAGCTTATTGTGATGCCAATTTTCTCGGTCACAAATCTGCAAACTGTAGGGCTACATCTATAGCTGTGGGAGAGTGTATCTAAGTCGATTGTGTATCCTGAATCTTTGAGCTTGGTAAGATATGCTTCGTAGTTGTCGTGTAGGTTTTTTTGAATATTACCATCGCGGCTAGTATCAAAAGTATGTTGGAAAAAGTCACCAACGAATAATATTTCCACGTCCATATTCGACAACTCACAAAGCAAATTGAAGTCATTAGCTGCGAAATCTTGAACTTCATCTACGCAGAAGAAATCAAAGTACTTGCCAATGCGCTCAGAGATGTCAGACAGACCATCACAATCCATCATCATCTTCGCAATACGGTTATGGTAAAGTCGGTCACCTTGGCCGACGTAATGTTCGTGAGTGTTGCGTTTCGCAAATCTAGGCGGTTCACTATAGCTAACCCCCTTTATCTTAACGTCGTTACCAACGATAGGCCGCACGCAGAACGATATTAGGAACGAAAAATAGGTGTAAACACGTACACCTTTAGGCATTACTCCAAATTTGGCTAAAATACGCTTCTTCAGATTAGTAGTATTATTTACAGTGTAAGTAACGACCAGCGCACGACTATTGATGTCTAATTTATCGATTATATGTTGTGTTTTGCCCGACCCTGCAACTGCTAATACTACTCGCTTATCCATTCAATGGCCTCTCTAATGTATTGAGGCACAATGATTTCATTCGCTTTCTCATCAAGTAACCTAAATGCTGCGGTAGTTTTGTTATTTAACATATACTGTTGCGGTGTTAATTGGATTTTTCCGCCTGAAAATAAGTCGTCGCATATATCTCTATTATCCTGATACATGCATATTTCAAAAGTTGTTCTTGTGTTATCTGGATCAGCGCAGACAGTTATACAATCTGCCTGATAATCACGATAATTGTCTATACAGTTTTTCTGATAGTCACTGTCATTATCACGGATCACCGCCGTTCTAATGCTCAACAACTTCGAAACTTCCATATATCGTTTAAAGCTAGTCCCCCCAACTGAGATTACATGAATTCCATCCTCACTTGGTGGATGACCTTTAGTTCGCTCGTATAGGCACTCCATCAGAATATATTCCGCATCACCCTCAACAAGTATCACTTTTTCAGAAAGGACATGTTCCAAGATGTTATGGTTAGGGGCTTTCGCAAAAAACTTAGCCGTATCCTTGGTGAGGTCTTTCAAAGTAGCAGGTCTGGTTGCTCCACTATTCAGCAAGATCGACTTCCTTAAATCTAACCTAGAGCTAATTAGGCTACTGTGGGTTGCAATTATCACCTGATTATTATGAGCTTTCTCTACCTGACTTATTAACTTATACATGCTGGTGTGGCTGAGGTGATTCTCAGGCTCTTCTAGTAACAAGACATCTATTCTCTTGCCTTCGTCACGCTCTCTTAGTGCGAACTCTGTTTTTATAAAGCACTGCTTCCCTTTACCGCGATTTTCAATAGGAATGCCTTCCTCTGATAGGGTTAAGTCAGTTTCCAAATTGAACTTTGAGCTAGAACGGATAATAAAATCGTATCCTTCCAAATCATCATTAATGGCATTTAGTTGAGTATCCCTGAAAGCATTTTTTTGCTGTCTATATTCGTTCATTAAACTGTAACGTACAGGTTGCTCTACGGTAGCTTCATACATGGCTTTAACATACTGACTGTTTGCGTACTCGTTGTTGATTTGAGTGCTATCAATTAATAAAAAGCGTAAAAACTTTCGATAACTGGAATATGAGTCACCATTGAACGTAATAAACTTGGCCATGTAGAATTCGAATGGAAAGTTGTCACCTTCAGAGTCCAAAACCTGCCGGATCTCCGCGCTTAACTCCTCATTTGGTTCACAAATCAGTTGAAGCCCGTCAGAATAAACTCCATCACTATTGTTTCTACCGTTGAGGTCTGGGTTATCAGCTTCGTTGAGAAATAACTCAACATGAAGCCTCGGGAGGCTGTCTATACTTTTCTCACCCGCTAGAAACTCTGAAACAACGCTTGCATTAAGCAAAGCTTCAATACCCAAGCTTTCTACCTTACTTCTACTACCACTCAATACAAGTTCAATAGCTGTCAATATAGAGCTTTTTCCTGCTTCATTGTCCCCAATCAGAATGTTTCTTTTAGGGTCAAATTGAACCTCATACTCTCTGAATTTTTTAAAGTTTTTTATTTTTGCTTTTAAAATATACGTCATTGTAATACTCACCTGCCATGGAGAACTTTAACCAGAATACTATACAGCACTCAAAGTTATAAGAGTGCTATTGCTACTACGAAAGAGAGTGGAGCTATTCAGAAAACTCGAATGACTGATTGCACGAAGGGCTAAAAACGAATTACTTCACGATGTTTTTATACGGAGCTGACTGAACGCCTTGAGTTCAATTGGTGAGTGCAACGCTATCCTTATTAAAGGAGGAATGTTGCCATGAAACAAAGAAAACGTATCTATTACTCACCAGAACAGAAAGCACTTATTTGGGACAGATATAAGCGAGGTGATTCGCTGCATGATATCGCTAGAATGTTTGATCGCTTTCACTCTTCTATTATGCCAACTATTTATCAAACTGGTGGGTATCGGCCACCAGAACGAAAAAGACATCCACAGTCTCTCTCGCTTGATGAAAGAGAAGAAATATCAAGATGCTTAGTCGGTAAGCAATCCATTCGAGAAATTGCCAGACGTTTGTCCAGAGCACCATCTACAATTAGCCGTGAAGTAAAAAGAAATGGTGGGTTAAAGCACTACCGAGCCGTAAAAGCTGAACAACGCGCATGGGATGAAGCATTGAGACCCAAGCCATGTAAGTTAATTGGATCCCCAGAGTTATGTAAACTGATAGCCGTTAAGCTTAAAAGGGCATGGTCGCCACAACAAATTGCGGGTTGGTTAAAGCGACAATACCCCGATAATCAGGAAATGTACGTGTCTCACGAAACCATCTATAAAACACTCTTCATTCAGACGCGAGGCGCTCTAAAGAAAGAGCTGCAAAAGTGTTTGCGGTCAAAAAGAGTGGTTCGCAAGTCGCGTCAATCTTCACTGAAAAGGTTAGGTCTAGGAAAAATTCCTGACGCCGTTTCTATAAGTGAGCGACCTGCATCAGTTGAAGATAGAGCGATACCTGGTCACTGGGAAGGCGACCTTATATGTGGCTCTAACAACAGTTACATAGCAACACTAGTAGAGATGCACTCTCGATTCGTAATGCTGGTAAAAGTGGATGATAGTAAAACGTCGACCGTGATTGCTGCTCTTATCAAACACGCTCAAAAACTACCTAAGGAACTATATAAATCTCTAACTTGGGACAGAGGGAGAGAAATAAAAGATCACAAACAATTCACTCTAGCCACTGATATAAAAGTCTATCTTTGTGATCCTTACTCACCGTGGCAACGTGGTTCCAATGAAAACACCAATCGATTATTACGGCAGTATTTTCCAAAAAGTACCGACTTATCAGTCCACAGCCAACAAAAACTTAGCAGTGTAGCGAGACAACTTAACGAAAGACCAAGAAAAACGTTAGACTATGAAACACCAGCACAGAAATTTAACCGATGTGTTGCGCCCATTGATTGAACTCAAG
>NZ_JAKRFA010000096.1:0-4370 GCF_022348305.1 Alteromonas sp. MmMcT2-2 | reverse complement strand
CCTTCTGAAACTGTACCTGATTCTTCGCCATGATCTATCTCACTCAAACACTGATTATATATACAGTATAACAATAACTGAGAAATGTGGGTAATCAGGTAGGTTATTAAAGGTTGGCTCTTCTGGCCTTTCAGAATTTATCCTAATTGCTGCTGCCGGTATCAGCTTTTTTACTTCAAGCTTGTACGAAAGAAGTATGTCTTCAACATTTGCGACAGGTATGCCAAACGTTCTGACGGGGTATCTTCTCAAGTACCCCTCAGTTAGGGATGCCATGTCTTTGTCATCCGAACTATTCTTTTTGATAAGTTTTGCTATTCTGCCGACAGCAGCATTTAGCAGTTTCATGCAGCTTTAATCTCCTTGTTTTGTTCTTCAGCTTCCTCCTTTGTTGCCGCCTTTGGTTTTTTTTCTGTCACGTTTTCTGTGTCGGCAGTGTCGCCTTTTGCTTTTGGTTTTGAATTAGCAAGGTCGCGAACCTCTTTAGAAATCATTCGTTCAAACGTTCTTTGGCTGAACAAACCGCGATTTCGCTTTGCACTCTCATCAGATAAATACACGAAACGTGAGATGATTTTGTTTAGTGCATTGATACTTTGATTCGAAGCTTGCTCGTAAATAAAGTCATCAACTAGGCCGCTGACCCATTGCAGTTGTATTTGGCACATGACCGCATCAATATTCTCAATGAGATTTTTGATGTTGTTCATGAAGGGATGGGCGATTTCCATTTCAAATGGAGAATCATTGCTTTCTACTTGAAAGGTATCATTGCCCAATTTATCCAGTTGGACTTTTAACTTGTCTACACTTTCATTGGCTATGATAAGTGTATCTTGTTTCCACAATTCAAGACGACCTTTCCAGTCATCACGCTGTTTTGCAGTCTCACTAAGTTCTAAAAATTTCGCGCCTGCTTGGGTAATTCGTTTTTTATTTCTCTCATAGTAATTACCGATTGAGGCGCTGCGGATGTTTATTTTTCGAGTGGCGCTTAAAACTGCGCCTTTGATATCTGCCATGAGTTTCTCCTTTGAAAATTTTTTCAGGCATCATAATGATGTCTCATTTTCAGAAGGAGGTATGGGATTTAAGGTATCTCTTTTGAGCCCTTAATTTTCAGTTTTCACTGATGCGGATGCATATGCCTCTTCAAGTTCTTCTCTTAGGTCGGGCATTTTATTGACACGCCTTTTTACTTTCTTCAGAAGATACAGGTCAGATATAACACCTCTGTACTCTTTTATTATTTGCTCGGTTTCGAAGGCAAGTTTAGCAATTTCTACCGGAGCGAACTTCATGAAACTTGCTAATGTGTAGCCTGTTTTATTCACAGGAACTTCTCTTGATACCTTGTTAACGCCTGCACGCCTTACTGAGTCGTACTGGTACCATCTAATTCGAGGAGCACCGTCCTTTTCAGTGTATTCAGGGAATACGTCTGGTTTATATCTATCACTACGAATTGTCATTTTTGGGATGAGCGTATATCTGTACTTAGAATCAGCTTTGCTGACTTTGTTGTTACGCACATTGTTCATCATGCCCACGTATACAGATATCTGCGTCTCTATATCCTGAAGAAGCACATGCACACATTCTCTCTGAGCGAGATGTAATTTAACGTATTTTTCTCCAAACATTTTTTTACCAAAGTAGTATGTAATAATTTAATAACCTACCGAAGTATAAATTATGGGTTTCTAATTGTCATTTTTAATTTTATTCGTCGACGCTATACTTTCGTAAGTCATTGTTATTTATACATATATCATGAATTATATCTTTTCGTTTGACTCAATTTACAGTATTCGAGTAAAGGTTTAAGAGTAATTTAACAGGGTTTTTCTTTGGTTAGTTTATTATTTATCTATCTGAAACATATGGTTTTAAATGGTTTTTGAAGATTCCAGTAGGTTATATATAACCTATCATTGAATATAATGGTTACCATCAATGCATATTCTTTCGTTAATCCTAATGTATAAAGATTATTTCATTTCAGTTGAATTTACATATCTAATTGTTTTAAATGAAATATTCGTTATTTTGTTAAGCCTTAGTAGGTTATATATAACCTATTATTGAATATAATGGTTACCATCAATGCATATTCTTTCGTTAATCCTAATATATAAAGATTATTTAATTTCAGTTTAATTTACATATCTAATTGTTTTAAATGAACTATTCGTTATTTTGTTAAGCCTTAGTAGGTTATCAATAACTTACTTGAAGATTAGTTCTCCTATTCTGATAGCGATTGAATAAATCCATTAACACCACGATTTAGACCTCTTAATAGTCAATGCATGCTAGTTTTGCACTTTATTATTTATCTAGGGACACGTTTGTGTCCCAAGTGACATTTTTGTGTCCCAAGTGACACGTTTGTGTCCCAACTCATTTTCAAAGTAAATGTATTTGTTTTTCTTAGGGACACGTTTGTGTCCCAAGTGACACGTTTGTGTCCCAGTGAATTTTTGGTATATACGAGGTATAAGATGTCAGTAGCTGAAAAAATCATGAGTAATGAGAAGGTTCATCCTTCTATTGTTTCAATTGAAGTGGGATATGGCAGTACCACATTAGTTTATAGCGCCAATGGCAAGCATATGAACTCGATGACGATGCCCTCTCGCCCTAAACAACTCGGTTCAAGAAGTGATTTGACGGGTGGTCTACTGGTTACCACAGGCAAAAGTGCAGTTGTTATTGTTAATGACAACGAGTGGCAAGTTGGAACGGATGTAGGTTTATCTAGTGAGCGTAAAAGCGTTGAAGTACTTAATGATAACTACATCGATAGCGATGAATATTTAGCAATGTTTCTTGGTTGTCTATCGTTGCAACCTCATGATGAAATTGACATGTTAGCACTTGCACTTCCAGTCAATCGGATGCACCTCAAACCAAAATTAGAAGCAATGGCCAAGAATATCAAAATTGGTCAACGTCATATTGCTATAAGAAATGTGTGGATAGTCAGTCAACCATTTGCGGGTTTACTTTACCACGTATATGAATCATCGCCTGAAACTGGATTGCGAAGCCTAATTAACAAAAACTTCCTAGTTATAGATATTGGCTATTTAACTCTTGATTGGCTATCGATTAACAACATGAGACCTGATGAAAAACTATCTGGTGCTATAGAGCTTGGCATGTCTGTTCTCGTACATGAAATTGCAGAGTACCTCGGCTCTAGTAAGGTCTTCGATATTGGTGAGGTTTCTCCAGCTATTATTAATAAGGCTTTTGAAACTGGAAGTCTGTCTATGTTTGGTAAAACATTTAATTTCCCAATTCATAAGTCAGAAACTGTTTCTTTCGATGCCAGTAAACTCATTGCTTCACATATGGAAAAAGCGGCGAACAAGATAACTAATGTCATAGGTAAAGGGGCATCTCTAGATGGTATCGTCGTAGTTGGTGGTGCCTCAGGACTTTTATTAGATCACATTCAACGTCGTTTTAAGCACCATGCAGTAGTCAGTTATGGTATCGATGCAGTTGGAAAAGGTTTGCAATATGGTGGCGCGTTAAAGGCTAATTCTGGTAAATAACGATGTCGGATATCATGTGCAAGTTTAGGCTTAATAATGAAGAGTTACCGAATATAACTGCACTTGTTTCCAAATTAGATGGAAAGGGTCGAAATGAGATAATCCGGCTTTTCATGCGCTTAGCTTTAAACAATATCTCATATCCGCTAGAGGCCGGTGATGGATTTCAATCGTGTAATATCAGACTACGTATCACTAGAGCTTCACATCCAGATTTGTATGAACACTTAAATAGCTTTGCTTCTCGGCATCGGTCTGCTGAAGTAATTCGAATGCGCAGTTTTATTGAGAGTGCAAATTCCACATTCGTGACTAAGCCAATATTTACTGACAAAAAACAGGAGGTGATAGAGTCACAACCAATAGATCAGGAATTCCATGACAAGCCTCTATATGATGATCTTATTATAAACGATAGTGACATGGAGTTAGCTGAACTACTTTAGTTTGTTCTAGTGCTTCAGTTCCAAGTTCTTTCTTATATCTTAAATTAATATTAAAAACCCCGTGACGAGAGCGAAGCGACGTCGTGGGGTCGTTTCCTTCTTTATACTTATAACCCTTAAACTACTTGAAAAGCCAGAGGTAAACCCTGAAACAGGACGTAGAATCGGTTATACGCTTGAGCAAGTGAATATTCTACGAGAGCACTTCAAAATTGTTCCCAGATTGAAAAAGGATGCACCCACAAAGCGTTTAGGAATAACGTAAGCGATCAATATAGGCCGTCTTCCCCAGATTTAGCTACTCCGTAAAATAGCCTCCGTAGATTTTACTAACGGAGACTTTACTGATGGCAACAAA
>NZ_JAKRFA010000095.1:0-4382 GCF_022348305.1 Alteromonas sp. MmMcT2-2 | reverse complement strand
AACTGGCGTCAGGCGATGAGTCGTTTTATTATCGAGTTCGAGGAACGACTCGAAAAGCACATTAACTAATGGCAGTTACACAGAATCTGTTACAGGCTCACCGACGACGTACTTCCCGCTATCCAAGAACCTTTATTAGAAACACATAGTTTCATTATTTATGCCGGCGCAGTTGACGTAAATGGTTACTTTCCTACCCACAACAAGAAGTTTAGTCAGCCCCTTACTGGTAATTACGATACGGATTTAGCAAATAACAGAACGAAACGGATATTCGATGACAAAACCGGAAGTCGTTGTGGCAGCAATACCTCTACGTTCTTGCTACAAACTTACAAACGAGATACAGGTGAGGTCATGCATGATCTATCTGCACCGATATATGTGAACGGTAAACATTGGGGAGGGTTTCGTATTGGTTATAAAGCCAAAGAGCAGTAAGTTCTCTGTATTTACGTATAAGCGCTAGCTTCCGTTTTCTCACTTTAACGAATGAAAGTGGTAATGCTCTAGCGCTTAGCAATATTGGCAACAATATTATTCCTTCTTTGCGCTTTTATTTGCTGCTTCGTTACCCTACCATTAGCGAATTGTTCGCAGTTCGTAAAACTCTATGCCTTCACTACAACCATACAGCACATTTGGCCTCGCCGCTTCTTGTGATTCTATCCAGTCGTTTAGCGACGTTACTTCATTCCTGTCTATCTTCAAAACTTCTAAAAACAATAACAAAGCCATTTATATATTGGGCGGTGGAAGCAATTCAGTCTTCACTGACGACTTTGACGGTACAATTCTGGTTAACGAGATTAAGGGAATAAGCCATTTTGATACTGAAAGTCACCATTACTTACGTGTAGGTGCAGGTGAAAACTGGCATGACTTCGTCACTTTGTGTATGAAAGAGAAGTGGTATGGTTTCGAAAATCTCGCCTTAATACCTGGCTCAGTAGGCGCATGCCCAATTCAGAATATTGGTGCGTACGGACGAGAAGTGAATACGTTAATCGACAAAGTAGAGTGTGTATTTCTTGAAACCGGCGAGCAGGTATTGGTGGGCAATGAAGACTGTCAGTTTGGCTATAGAGACAGTGTGTTCAAACACGCACTAGCGAACAAAGTGCTAATCACTCATGTAAACTTTAAACTTCCCAAGCACTACGAACTTGAAACCAGCTATGGCGAACTAGCGGCACTCACTGAGCCTACACCAGAAAAGGTGTATAGTAAGGTAATAGAAATTAGGAAGAGCAAACTTCCCGATCCTACCGAGCTAGGCAATGCAGGAAGTTTTTTCAAAAACCCAGTGGTTTCAAAAGCAGTGTTTCAAGCGATTGCACAAGACTATGATTCAGTACCCCATTTTGTGGTGCACGGAGGTGTTGAGCTGCCAGCCACTGAAAACGAACAAATAAAAATTCCTGCCGCATGGCTTATCGACCAGGCAGGTTTTAAAGGCAAGACTTTGAATAAAGTGCGATGCCACCCTACACAGCCATTGGTACTTACTAACTTAGGTGGTGCCACCGGAAACGATGTAATAACCATGGCAAAAGATATCATAGCAAGCGTACAGGGTAAGTTTGGCATACAGCTAGAGCCAGAAGTGCGCTTATTAGGAAGCAAAGGACTTATTTCGCTATGAGACAAGCATCAAAAGCTGTAAGAAAACATATACTCGCTTTGTTGTCCGACGGCCAGTTTCACTCAGGCGAAACCATTGCACAGCAAGTGGGCCTTTCGCGTACAGCAGTTGCAGGCCATATTTCCCAACTCGCCGATTGGGGATTAGATGTATTTAAAGTAAAAGGTAAAGGCTACCGTTTAGAACGAGGGTTTCCATTGTTAAGCGCCGACAGCATTAAACGTCATTTAGGCAACACAAAACGAGCGATTATTGATGTGGAATCAGTATTACCTTCCACCAATACGGAAATGAAGAAGCGTATTGCCAGCAAACGAGAAGATCTTGAAAACGGCGATGTCGTTTTTGCTGAAATTCAGACCGATGGACGCGGTAGACACGGCCGTTCATGGTTAGCGCCAGTTGGTGGAAGCTTAACTTTTTCTATGTACTGGTCTTTTCCCGACGGTTATCAAAGCATGGCGGGACTTTCTTTATTGGTAGGCTTGGCAGTTTGCGATGCACTTAAAGAATTTGGCGTAGAAGACGCCGAGCTTAAATGGCCGAATGACATTTATTTGCAAGGTAAAAAGCTTGCGGGCGTACTTATTGAAGTAGAAGGGCAAATAGGCGCTACGGCGCATAGTGTTATCGGCATAGGTTTGAATGTTTGCGTACCCGATAATCAGTACGATGTTGGTCAGCCTCATAGCGATCTTGCGTCATATTTGGGCACTATCCCAGATAGAAATGCTTTAGCGGCAGAAATTATAAAATCGCTATGGTCTTATTTACCTAAATTTACCCAGCAGGGCTTCGGGCCATTCACAGCATATTGGGAAGCGCTCGACTTATACGCCGATAAACGCATTGTTTTACAAATGGGTGAGAAGCGTTTTTCCGGAATTGATAGGGGAGTGGACGCCAGCGGCGCGCTTCTTGTTGAAACACAAGACGGTATTACCCGATTCCACGGTGGCGAAGTTAGCCTTAGAGGCAATTAACTTTTTATTTTTGTTTTACTTTATAGCTGAGCTACGAAGATTTTGGCCATTATTTATAATAAAAGTACTTCGTAGTTCATCTTTGTGATTTTTAAATAGCATTTTATCCGTTCGTTTTACGCATTGCTTTGCGATTGAAACCAAAAATATGAACAACATTGAAGAAAACCACGTCATATTAGTGGATATCGGTAACACCCGAATAAAATATTCACTGCTTTGTCATGCAGAAGAAGAGCCTAATGCATGCGAAGATGCCAATTCTCTCTTCTCCTTTATCGATTCTCAGAAAAAAATTTCCCATTTATATATAGCTTCGGTAAGAAATCAGGAGCTGGTTGATGAAATATCCGCCATGTGTAACGAGCGAAATATTGTTTTTGTAGAAAAGCACACCGAGAAAGAAGCCTTCGGCATAAAAAATAGTTACGCGAATGTTCAAAAAATGGGCGTTGATAGATGGCTTGCCATGGTCTGCGGCGCAGAAAAATCAAAAAAAGCATTTTTTGTTATGGATGTAGGTACGGCAATAACGGTTGATTTTGTGGTGGATGGTCAACATTTAGGCGGTTGGATCGTACCTGGATTTCAAGTAATGCGTAATGCATTGGTTGCTTCAACTAAAAAAGTGTTCGCGAATGATGAAATTCCGACCACCTTTGGCGTGGGGACCGATACAGAAGATTGCGTGGCAACAGGGTGTCATGCTGCCCTATATGGTGTTTATTTGAGCGCGGTTGATTACATATCAAGCAAACAAACCGAATTTGACATAATTTTAGGGGGTGGAGACAAAAAAGTGTTTGCATTCTTAAAATCTGCTGATAACATGCGCCTCGCTCATTTGGTGATGCAGGGTCTTGCCCGCTACGCTCGAAGTGAACTTCTGAAGGGAACATCGACGTAAGTTTTTGATTAGTTGAAAAATTGGTCAAAAAAGAAAATTGAAAAATTTTCAAAAAGACACTTGCACAGAGTTAAACAATACTCTAGAATGCGCACCCACTTGATGTAGTGCCGACTTAGCTCAGTTGGTAGAGCAACTGACTTGTAATCAGTAGGTCGCCAGTTCGATTCCGGCAGTCGGCACCATCAATCTGGAGGGGTACCCAAGCGGTCAACGGGAGCAGACTGTAAATCTGCCGGCTCAGCCTTCGCAGGTTCGAATCCTGCCCCCTCCACCACTTTCTCTATGAGGTGGCCAGAGAATTAGGATTGCGGGCATCGTATAATGGCTATTACCTCAGCCTTCCAAGCTGATGATGCGGGTTCGATTCCCGCTGCCCGCTCCAAATCAGTGCTGATATAGCTCAGTTGGTAGAGCGCACCCTTGGTAAGGGTGAGGTCGGCAGTTCAAATCTGCCTATCAGCACCAGTTTATTTCTCCCCAGCTCATGTAAAATTTCTAAATTTTTTAATGTAACTTTGCTGGGATAATAGAAATGGCAAAAGAAAAGTTTGAACGTACGAAACCCCACGTAAACGTGGGTACAATCGGCCACGTTGACCACGGTAAAACTACCCTAACTGCAGCTATCACTACAGTTCTTTCTAAAACTTACGGCGGTAACGCACAGGCTTTCGATCAAATCGATAACGCGCCTGAAGAGAAAGCACGTGGTATCACCATTTCTACTTCACACGTAGAATATGACACTCCTACTCGTCACTACGCACACGTAGACTGCCCAGGACACGCTGATTACGTTAAAAACATGATCACTGGTGCTGCTCAGATGGACGGTGGTATCCTA
>NZ_JAKRFA010000094.1:0-4595 GCF_022348305.1 Alteromonas sp. MmMcT2-2 | reverse complement strand
ATTCTCCGATTGCTGTACCTATCAAGAATTTGCCGAATGGGCAAAAATGAAAATGACGCCATCGCAAGTTTAGCATGCTGGTTAATAGTCAAACTGATACTTAGCTTGTAGTGGTCAAGTCATTTTGGCCACATCGTTGTAGCTATTCCAGTAACGTTTCTCCGATTCATTGGGCGTTAAACCACCGTTATATGAATGCGGTCTCAGTCGACTGTAATAGCCATGAATATAATCACCAATCTTCTGCTTTGCTTCAGTAAAGTTCCGGTAGCCAGTTGTTGGAATCCATTCGGATTTAAGGCTTTTGAAGAAGCGTTCCATCGGGCTATATCCCAACAATTTCCTCTGCGACTCATGCCTTGTGTCAAGCGATGCCGCCAAATTTGCTGACTGAATTTACGGCTTGTGTAGTGACATCCCTGGTCGCTATGGAACATCACGTTTTTAGGTTGTCCCCGATATTCGAATGCCATTGTCAGCGCCTGCCAAGTCAAGTTACTGTCCGGTGAATGGCTCATTGCCCAGCCTATTGGCTTGCGGGCGAACAGATCGATTACCACAGCCAGATAAGCCCAGCGATTGCCTGTCCGGATAAAGCTCACATCGCCGCACCAGACCTGATTTGGTGCTGTAACGGCGAACTGCCTGTCGAGTAAGTTCGGGATAGCAACGTGTTCCTGAGTTGCTTTCCGTTACGCATGTTTCGACAACTGACAACTGAACAAGCTGAGCGCTTTCGTCAACTTTCCAGCACGGTAACGGCTCAGAGTAATGTCATGAGACTCATCGTTCGTAATGATGTCTGATATGGTTCTCGCTCGGGCAGAGCCACCACGCAGGCTTCCGGCGATGGCCGCTTATCGCGCTGTTGCCAGTATTTAAATGTGCTGCGGTGGACATCCAGTACCGCACACAGATGATTGACCGAATATCTGTGCTTATTGCTCTGACTCAGTTTCTCGATTAACGAGAGTGTTTTATGGAGTCCGACATCAGCATAAGGCGCTGCGCAGCAGCAGAAGCCTTTTTTAAAATTTCATTTTCTAATTCAAGGCGTTAAACTTGTTTCTTCAGCTCGCGGAATTCTCGTTGCTCCGGCGTCATTGGCGTGGCCTGCTTTGGCCATTTGCCTTCCCGTTCTTCACGTAGCTGCCGCACCCACTTGCTCAATGTTGAGTAACCAACGCCCATCGCGTCAGCCGCTTCCTTATTCGTATACCCCTGGTCGTGAACCAGTTGTGCAGTTTCAAGTCTGAATTCAGGGCTGAAATTCGGGCCTTTCTTCTTTGCCATGTTGTCACCTAATTTTGTTATGCTGCTATCATAGCAGCTCTAATCAGGTGGCCAAATTCACTATGCCACTACAGCAATGCTAACAGCGATCACGTATTGTATTCATCAAGCAGGCGAATAAACTCATCTATAACCCCTTGGTGTATATGGAGAGGATTGCACTCGTGTATAGAATAAACCACACCGATAGCTTCGTCTTTGGAAATATGGTTAAGCTCAGCCAGTTCAAGTAATAACTTCAATCCTCGCTTTGTTGGTATATTGTCTTCATCGCAAAATTTCAGTAATGCTTTTTCGTTAGTTATACATGTAATGCCGCCAATACTTTTGGCGAGATACAAGCAAACTTTGTCTTGAAAAGATAATGGGCCATGTTGAGCATTTGAAGCTTCTGATAGAAGCTCAATTTCCTCATCAACTACTTCAAAACCATATTGTAAACAATCATCATGCGTAAGCTGATTAACCTCATCCAGTATGACTGAAGGTATAACAACCCTTTCAATTTTTTCTGAATACAATGCCAGCATAGTTATATCAGCGTCGGCATAGTCAATAAGGACGTTTGCATCTGTTATTACTGGCATCTCTTAATCCCGAATCAACCAACCCATGAAGACGCCAACTGACGCATTTCTTTGTTTTGCAACCTTAATATTTCTGCTCCGCGAGATAGTGAAATATTGCCATTCTCGACTGCTTTTCTAACAAGGAATGGTAAGCGATCTTCTCTAAAATCAAATACATCAAGGTTGAAGGGCTCGCTTGCAGTGGTATACCTATGGTTAATTCTATAACTATCGCTTTCAATGCCTACTGGTTCAGTATGTTTCTGAAGAGATTTCCCATAGCGAGTCTTAAACTCGACATTGAAGTTCATCCAAAGCTTATTTCTCTTTTCGGACGGCATATTTTCAGCGTACCGATATAGAACAGTTCTCCAACTGACTTTAAAAACCTTTTTAACTTTCAATACTCGATCGACAAAGCTTAAACCTGCAGCTTCATTCCATTCTCTTTCGAAAGCTTCTTGTGGCATAAGAAAGTGTGAAGCAAATTGATCGGCTTCAGATTCTTGCTCATCAATTTCGGTAGTTTGGTCGATGTCATATGCATTGAGGTGCATTAGAAGGTGACCGAGTTCATGGGCGGCACTAAATATCCAAGTTTCCACCGGCAGCCTTTTCCAAGTATTAACTATTACAGCTGGCCCACCTTCTTCTTGCTCGCTAACTGATAAACCTAAAAATGAGTCGGTTTCCACTTCAATTGAGCGGACTTTGATCCCTCTTGCCTCAAGTAGCCCGCAGATGTCTAAAACCGGCTCTTTGGGACCTAGTCCAAACTTATCCCTACAATAGCTTGCAAGGTCAGGAATACTATACGAACTACCTTCTTTATAAGCATAAAATTCGTGCAAGTCTGCTACCTGTTTATCCTCAGTTAGCTCTTCGAGAGAACTAAAGTCATATAACCAAGTAACCACATCGGAGATGATCTGCTCTCTAGTTTTCAGTCTCTTGAGTGATCTAAATCGAATATGCTTTAGAGGCTTAACTTCTGCCAAGATTTCTTGAATTGGCACTCGAAGTGCGATGGCTAGGGCTCGTATGGAGTCAGCTCTAGGAGTCGCCTTTCCTCGCTCTAGCTTTTGGTAACCACTGAGAGACATCCCAGCTTTTTCAGCTAGATCTGACTGATTGTATCGCGCATTAGAGCGCAATCTCTTAAGATTGTGAGCAATAGCTTTATTGTTCATAGTGGTCTCCTTTAAGTAGCTATAATAACAAATTATTTTAAAATAGCTACTTTTGTGCATGTAAGCACAGTGGAGCTAAACAGGCCTTAGCATATCGTTATCAAACGTTAGCAAAGTTCCTCAGAATGAAAATTGCACATAATCGGGTAGCCGGAGGTATCTAGTCTCCAGCCCCACAACTCCCTGCATGCGGCTCCGCACAGGGTAACCGTTCTCCAGGGCCCTATTGACAGTTAGTAATATTTATTTTCAATGATCGTGGGGATCCTATTGATTGATCCCGCCAGTCTGTCAGAGTGGTTTCATGCCACGTAAAAAACAGCCCACAAAGCCACCCGTCGCTACTAATCTCGATGATGCCAATGAGCACATTAGTACACTCTGGGACAGGCTAAATGATCTCGAAGACCGACTGAATCAAAACAGTCGTAATTCATCGCGCCCGCCATCGTCTAATGGGCCGGGGGCGTCCTCTTCTGCGCCAGCTAAAAAGCCGACAGGCCGTAAGCGCGGTGCACAATCCGGCCATAAAGGTAGTAAGCGGATGCTGGCCGATACCGTTGCTGAGACGCGCACCTATTATCCCGACGATACCTGTGCCTGTGGCGGTGTCATTTCAATCAGTGATTCACCGTATAGACGCCATCAGGTTTTTAATATCCCTTCACAGGCCTTCTCTGTGGTTGAACATCAGTTACATCAGGGCCAGTGTTGTCAGTGCAGTAAAACGGTAAAAGCCACACTACCCGACAACGTGAATCAAGGGCAGATGGGCAATAACCTGCTGGCGTATGTGGCGATGCAGTCGGGTCAGTTTCACCAGAGTATCAGTAAAATCCAGCAACAGCTCGAGCAAAACTTTGGTTTATCGTTCAGTCGCGGTGCTATCTCTGAAGCACAAGGCCGCGTCAGTGCGGTACTGACGCCTGCCTAACAGGATATTAAAGAGACTATGCATAATGAGGCAGTGGTTCATTGCGATGAAACCCGTCATCAGCGGGGCAATGAAAACCGCTGGATGTGGCAAGTATGCACAGCTGAATTGTCTTGCTTTCCGACACACTTCTCTCGCGGAGCCTGGGCGGCGAAGAAATTACTGGGCGATAATCCAGAAAACATTGTTGTGACTGACCAGTATGCCGGTTATCACTATATTGATGCTGACCATCGTCAATTATGTTGGGCGCATATCTTAAGAAATATGAATGCGCTGGCGGAAAGCTGGGGCACGAATAAAATCTACGGTATGAAATTGGTCAGGCTCATCCGCCTGTTGTTCCGGCTGCAACACCGGTATGAAAGTAACAAGCTAAGTGAAAAGCGATACCGGGACCGAATGGAAAAGCTACGCATCGCATGGCGACAACAACTCGAACTGGCATCAAGACGCTGTGTGACTCCCCGCTATCAGAACCGGTGTAAGCTGCTGCTAAAACACGATGACATGTGCTGGGTATTCCTCAGTCACGATGGCGTCCCCCTCACTAACAATGAAGCCGAGCGTTCATTACGAAGCTATGTGCTGTGGCGAAAAGGCAGCTAT
>NZ_JAKRFA010000093.1:0-4612 GCF_022348305.1 Alteromonas sp. MmMcT2-2 | reverse complement strand
AAGCTTCAAGCTCTTTCTTATTCATGTTCATCTGCCTATCCTTAACTCTCTATAGAGTAAATTGAGATAGGCAGTTACACAAAATTAGTTACAGTCTCCGAAGCGGTGAACAAATTTACCGTCCACACTGCCCAGCCTGCAAGGCATGTAAGTCGTTGCGAATTCCGGTGAATGCTTATACCCCCTCTCGCAGTCAAAAAAGGCTGTTAAAGGCCAACCAAGGGTTTCGCGTTCAGCTAGTTAGTGAAACTAAAAGCACATACTACCCGTTGTATGAACGCTACATTACGGAGCGACATGCCGACGGTAGTATGTATCCGCCGTCACGAACCCAATTCGAAAATTTCGTTTTGTGTGATTGGATGACAACCCATTACCTAGAGGCCTATGATGGCGACAAGCTCATTGCAGTGGCTGTCACTGACGTCGTCGATGCTAACGAACATATGGGTGCACTCTCTGCGCTCTACACGTTTTTCGACCCTGAGTATAGCTCTGCATCTTTAGGTACATGGATGATACTCATGCAAATTGAGGAAGCGAGGCGTTTAGGCCACCACTATGTTTATTTGGGCTATTACGTAGAGGGTTGTCAAAAAATGTCTTATAAACACAAATTTTTGCCATTTGAGCAGTTTAGTGACAATGAATGGCATCTATTTAGCAAAAATAGTAAAATACCCACTTAATTGCTTTACACCGAACCCAAGATTGGGTAAGGTCTGCGCGGCAAAAATTTTGAATTACTGAGGTAACTGCTTTACATGGCAAAAGAAGATTGTATTGAAATGGAAGGTACTGTGTTAGACACGCTACCTAACACTATGTTCCGCGTTGAACTAGAAAACGGTCACGTAGTGACTGCACATATCTCTGGTAAAATGCGTAAGAACTATATCCGTATTCTTACTGGCGATAAGGTCACCGTTGAGATGACTCCTTACGATTTGACCAAAGGTCGTATCGTTTATCGCGCAAGATAATGAGCCATTTAAGCGGTAACGCATAAAAAAAGCCCGATTAAGATCGGGCTTTTTCGTATCTGGGTTTTACCTATTTCATCCTCGAAGCACTATCGCTAAAAGCAAAGTTACTAACGTAAGATATAGCGCTTGATAGACGACATTAGTCTTTCTACCTAGCGCTACATGCTTTATTACATTAGGTTGGCTCTGCTTCTTCAGACGTTGCACCTACACCTGTGTACTCAAAGGTAAGTTTGTCATCAACGCAGTCTACTTTAACGTTTCCGCCTTTAGATAACTCGCCAAACAATAGCTCGTTCGCTAACTCTTTCTTCAGGTCATCTTTAATGACGCGCGCCATAGGACGTGCACCCATTGCCTTATCATAGCCTTTCTCAGCCATGTAAGCGCGGGCTGCACTGGTGACCTCTAGCGACACGCCTTTAACGTCAAGCTGTGCCTGAAGCTCAATAATGAACTTGTCTACCACCTGCAAGATGATTTCAGGATCAAGATGGTTAAACCAAATAATACCGTCCAGGCGGTTTCTGAATTCAGGTGTAAACACCTTATTGATTTCAGACATCGCATCGTGACTGTGATCTTGCTGCTTAAAGCCAATAGATTTACGTACCGTTTCTTGAACACCTGCGTTGGTGGTCATCACTAACACTACGTTTCTAAAGTCAACCTTACGTCCATTGTTATCAGTCAGCGTACCGTGGTCCATAACCTGAAGAAGAATATTGTAGATATCGCTATGCGCTTTCTCAATTTCATCTAACAGCACTACTGAGTACGGGTTTTTGATTATCGCATCTGTTAACAGACCGCCTTGATCAAAACCAACGTAACCAGGAGGCGCACCAATGAGGCGGCTAACTGCATGACGTTCCATGTACTCAGACATATCAAAACGTACAAGCTCAACACCCATGATTTTAGCCAGCTGTTGGGTTACTTCTGTTTTACCAACACCAGTTGGACCGGCGAATAAGAAGCTACCAATTGGTTTTGCTTCAGCTCCAAGTCCAGAACGTGATAGCAATATAGCGTCATTAAGCGTCTCTATCGCCTTATCCTGACCAAACACGACCATTTTAAGGTTGCGGCCAAGGTTCTTAAGCACCTCTTTGTCAGAAGCCGATACAGACTTCTCAGGGATACGCGCCATTTTTGCAATAATTTGCTCAATATCGCCCACACCTATCGTTTTTTTGCGCTTGGAAGGCGGCAACAGACGTTGGCTTGCACCCGCCTCATCCATTACATCAATGGCTTTATCTGGAAGGTGACGCTCGTTGATGTATTTAGCCGACAATTCCGCCGCAGCTTGAATCGCTTTTTGTGTGAAACGCACATTGTGGTGCTCTTCGTAGCGACTCTTAAGGCCAAGCAGTATCTTTGTGGTATCGCTGACGCTAGGTTCAGTAACGTCAACTTTCTG
Organism: Alteromonas sp. MmMcT2-2; assembly: GCF_022348305.1. Lineage (NCBI taxonomy): Bacteria > Pseudomonadati > Pseudomonadota > Gammaproteobacteria > Alteromonadales > Alteromonadaceae > Alteromonas > Alteromonas sp. MmMcT2-2. The sequence continues at coordinate 2,200 of NZ_JAKRFA010000093.1, read as the reverse complement.
GAAACGACGTGCAAGGGCGCGGTCTTTTTCAAAAATACCTTGATATTCTTGATATGTGGTTGAGCCGATACAGCGTAGTTCACCGCTTGATAGCTTAGGTTTAAGTAAATTTGACGCATCCATTACACCGCCCGACGCAGCGCCAGCACCAATAATGGTATGGATTTCATCAATAAACAAAATGGCGTTCTTGTCTTTGCCAAGCTCTTTCAGAATTGCTTTCAAACGCTTCTCAAAGTCACCACGGTATTTGGTACCAGCAAGAAGGCCACCTAAATCCAGTGAGTAAACGGTACTTTCAGCAATAACATCAGGCACGTCTTCGTTAACGATTCTGTATGCAAGACCTTCTGCGATCGCCGTTTTACCTACGCCCGCTTCACCTACTAGCAGCGGGTTGTTTTTGCGACGACGACATAGAATTTGAATAGTGCGCTCTACTTCCGAATCGCGGCCAATCAACGGGTCTATTTTGCCGTCTTTCGCGTGACGATTCAGGTCAGTTGCGTATTTGCTTAATGCTGAGCCACCTTCTTCGCCTGCTTCAGCCTCTTCCGACGCTTCGGGGTTTACGGGCTCATCATCATCCGCTTTGCTTACACCATGGCTAATGAAGTTCACCACATCCAAGCGCGTTACATCCGCCTTCTTGAGAATATAAACGGCCTGAGACTCTTGCTCGCTGAATATAGCAACAAGTACGTTGGCGCCAGTAACTTCGTCCTTACCAGACGACTGAACGTGGAATACCGCACGCTGCAGCACGCGCTGGAAACCGAGCGTGGGCTGAGTTTCGCGTTCGTTTAACTGATCATCTAAAATGAGAGGCGTAGTATCTTTAACAAAAGCTAACAGTTCGCTTTTAATTGCCTCAATATCGGCACCACACGCTTTGAGCGCATCGCGAGCAGCTGAGTTATCAAGCAATGCCAACAACAAGTGCTCAACCGTCATAAACTCATGACGATGCTCTCTGGCAAATACAAACGCGTTATTTAACGTTTGTTCTAATTCTTTATTTAACATATTGCTCGCCCTCTACAAAAAACCTTATGCCTGCTCCATCGTGCACATCAACGGGTGCTGATGTTTGCGTGCGTACTGATTAACCTGCATCACTTTTGTCTCTGCTATCTCAGCAGTAAAAATGCCACACACGGCTTTTCCTTGATAATGAACGGTCAGCATAAGTTGGTTGGCTTTCTCAGCGTCCATATTGAAAAACTGCATGAGTACCTCAATGACAAAATCCATCGGTGTATAGTCGTCATTGTTCAACAACACTTTATACATGGGAGGCGGCTGCGGCTTCTGTCGCTGCGCGTCTTTCTGTTTTTCCTTTTCGATACTAATAGCGTTGTCTTTACTCATAACTTAATAATAGTGGTTTAATGGCACATATGTGTACAAACTTTTGGATAAATTTATTCACATTTGCCCTTGACATAATATGGTTAAAAAATCTACATTTTGTATAGTGGTTTTGAGTATTGCACGTTAGCTACGACATAACTTACTGCGTAGCAGCTACAATCAATACTCTTTCCACCGTGTCTCCGGATCTATAATGGGGGCATATACTCGTGAGTTCAAGGATTAAGAGGAAGTCGAAGTATGGCGGTTGGCAAAGTTAAATGGTTTAACAACGCAAAGGGTTTTGGATTTATCGTTCCTGAGGACGGCGGCGAAGATATTTTCGCGCATTACTCTACGATTCAAATGGAAGGCTACCGTTCGCTAAAAGCGGGTCAAGAAGTAACGTTCGAAGTTCAGCAAGGGCCTAAAGGTCTTCACGCTGAGAACATTGGCTTCAAAGAAGAACCAGAGCGTTAAGAAAAGAATTTTCAAAGCCTGACCCTATACGTCGGGCTTTTGCTTTTCTTGCCATTCAAAATGTGTAGGTGCAGTAAAGCGCCTGTGCGGATAACTGCGTTTTAATTTTCCCTACAAAAATAAGCATTACGTTATCTTAACGTTGTGTATTAAAGTTGCGTAATAGTACAAAGTAAACAATCAACGAGCTTTTTTCCTGTTCCTTTTATCTCCCTCTTATACATTCCTTTCCAAAACATAAGGTATATCGCCCTACCCTTTATTAGCCCTTATACCATATATGGACCCTCTCCGATTGCAAGACACCGTGTTGATTTAATAACGTGATTCATTGCTGCCATATATTCGGCTTTTTCGTGAAGTCAAT
>NZ_JAKRFA010000092.1:0-4863 GCF_022348305.1 Alteromonas sp. MmMcT2-2 | reverse complement strand
CTAAAAGGCCTGAGTCCGATACAATATCGAAATCAGACCTTGGTTGCCGCTTAGAAATGAGTCCAACTTAATGGGGTCACTTCATTTCGGCGGTTTTTTTAAAGCGTTATCTATCAGTAATAGTTAACTTTTCATTTTGATTAGCGTATCAGCTTCTACGGTGAAACGATTAAAGAAATCGTCTTCTAGTTCGCCAGTGATGCGTACGCGCTCGCCTTTCATTAGCGTTAGGTAACCATCCGCATCCACAGGTGCGTCCTCTAACTCATCAAGCTCTACCGTGAGGGTGGTATCGCCCACGTCAATTTGTAACGCTTCTTTGCCAATTGATTTGACGGTACCTACAAGCACCATTTCTTCTTCGTCAAACTCAATGTTACTTGCTGTACTTAAATAAAGATCTGCCGAAGCCTGATTAACCGACTCAGCTAAGTAAACAGTATCCATACCATCAACAATCACACTCTGAGCAACTAACCTTTCGCTCGAAAACATGCCATCATCAAGACGCGCCGTTACCATGACTTCTTCGCCTTTCATTTTTGCATAGGCATTACTGTCAAGGTCGGTGTCTCTTAACTCAACAAAAATGCTCCCGTCGCCGTAATCTAACGTGAAGAATTTTGAATCTACAGCAGACACCTCACCGGTCAACGTAATCCACGTATCACCAGACTCAGATGTTCTGGACTCAGGTTGCACTGACGCTGAAGCTGCTTGCATTTGCGCAGTTTTCATCTCGTCAACGTTAGCTTGTGCCATTGCAGATGAGCCCATCATAGCGAATGAAACCAGTGTTGCTGTAATCGTTCGTTTTGAGTTAAACATCGTAACCTCCTTAAAGGCATCATTGTTATCCATTCGATAATCTCTGATGCAAACCCAATGCCGCGCATATAAATCAATAACTTAAGTGAAACACACTTAAATTATCTATTTGCTAAAAAGAAAAATATTCCGACTATTGAAGAGATTACAATGTATCTTGCATGCGTATTTGTGAGGTGCTTACCCTTCAGATAAAAGAGTTAAAATAATACGCCTTACTGTGTAAAGTAGTGTTATGGAATTAGGTTAAGCACAGTGGACGGCAAATGTCTCACCCTCATCAACATATTGATACGCCACCTATTAGTAGTGATGTCGAAAATAATACTGCAGATAAATTAGAAACCGTTGAAACAAAGGATATAGTCACGCCCTATGCGTTTGGCGTGGCTAGCTCGCTGTTGGGCAAGCGTCTGGCTACACCTTTTCAACGAGGGTTGGCTCAGTGTATTGACCTACTATTTGTCGCCATTTTGAGCTCACTGGATGCACTGTTTTTGGCGATTATTGCTACAGTGACGTTTTATAAAGCTAGCCGTAACGTAGCCAATCAAAGCCATAAAAAAACTACGCGTTCATTTCTTCGAATAGGTGGAGCGTTCATGCTCTTTTGGACAGTGTTGCTTACGTTAGATGCTGCCAATGAGGCTAATTACTTTCGTGACGATGCAACTGTCAGCAACGTGATCGACTCGCCTAATCGCCCAAGTGAGAAAAATGGTGCGAATGATGATATTGGAGTAAATGAGCAAGCTCAAAATAAAGGTGTGCATGAAAATGGCCTACAGGAAGCTGAAGGTATTGAAAGTGACCTAGCAGATTTCGATGACGCAACTTCAGAGCCCTCAGCAAACACATACAGCATTGTCGCGTGGTTCAAAGGGTTAATTACTGAGCTTGGCTTAGGCTTTGGTTGGGCCGCGCTTTATTACAGCGTGTTTACCGCTTGGTTTAACGGAAAAACTCCAGGTAAACGACTGCTAAATATACAAGTACTCAAACTCGATGGTTCTGGACTGTCGCTATGGGAGAGCTTTGGTCGTTATGGCGGTTATGGTGCGGGTTTAGCAACTGGCTTGTTGGGATTTGTGCAAATTTACTGGGATCCTAACCGACAAGCTATCCAAGATAAAATTTCAGAGACTCTGGTCATCAGCACCCGCGATTAGCGCGCTCTGGTACTTGCGTTTAGCATTGAATGGCTGTGTGCACGTTCTACTGAAAAAGCGCATCTTTATTAGCGCATCAACCAAGATTAATGCAAAAATCAAGAAGCGCGTCTCGACACTGCAAGTACGCGCTTCGTTTTTATCTATTCGCCATCGCCCCCATTAACAATAAGCGCAATATTGTATAGACGGTTTACGGCATGGTAATTGATTGAATTTTTGGGGTAACGACCTTTACTGCTTATTTTACCCGCTTCCTGTTCCATCAAAATAGATAGCGCGTCATCAACGGTCTCTACAGTGTAAATATGGAACAGCCCTTTTTTCACTGCGTCGATAACGGTGGCATCTAATACCAAATTAATCGCATTTGATTTAGGAATAATCACGCCCTGCGTACCGGTAAGGCCGCGGTGTTGACACAAGTCGAAAAAGCCTTCTATCTTTTCGTTCACACCGCCAACCGCTTGCACTTCACCATACTGGTTTATGGAACCCGTGATAGCCAAGGTTTGTAAGCAAGGGATTTCAGTCAACGCAGAGATAAGCGCAACCAGTTCACCAAGGGATGCACTATCGCCATCAATGTGTCCGTATGACTGCTCTAGCGCTATATTTGCCGATAGGGTTAACGGGAAATGCTGGGCATACTTGTTGCCCAAGTAGCCGTTTAACAACATGACGCCTTTTGAGTGAATAGGCTGTCCAAGCTCTACCTCACGCTCAATATCAACTACACCACTTGCGCCGGCAAATACAGTAGACGTAATGCGTGCAGGCGTACCAAATGCAGTGTCACCAATATCCAATACCGTTAACCCGTTTACTTTGCCTACCGCTTTTCCTTCAGTGGCAATTAGCACGTGCCCTTCTTTAATATCGTTTAATAGTGTTTGACTGACGCGGCCGGTGCGACGCTTCTTGGCACTTAATGCTGTTTTTAAATGATCAAGTTCTAGTGTGTCGGCATTAGATTTCTGACAGAAATAATAGGCTTCATTAACTAGCTCGATAACTTCAGCGAAGTGCGCAGATAGCTTTTCTTTATGTTCAGCCATTCTTAACGAGTACTCAACTAGCCTGCACATCGCGTTAGCGGTAATGCCTTTAAGTCCTAACTGAATAAGATGCGCACGTACTTTGCCCACGAAATCAAAAAGCGCCTGTCTGGTGACGGGAATTTCCAAATCAAAATCCACCAACACTCTAAACAGTTCATCAAACTCGTCATCGTAATCTTGCAGCGTGTAGTATAAATCACGCGAACCTAACAGAACGATTTTCACATTTAAGTCGATGGGCTGTGGATTGAGCGTAATGTTGTTCACCATACCCACATCTTGCTGAGGTAAGTCCATGCGCAAGCGCTGTGACTTGATGGCAAGCTTAAGAGTATCCCACACGAAAGGTTGTTCAATAAGTTGGTCGACATCCAACAACAAATAACCGCCATTTGCACGATGGAGCGCACCGGGCTGAATCATGCGATAGTTGGTAAACACGCTGCCGTGAATGTTGGTGTACTCTATTTTGCCAAACAAATTTTGATAAGTAGGGTTCGGCTCATAAATAACAGGGGCTGCGTCATCGAGTTTATTCGACACCAAAACGTTAGGAAGAAATTGCTCTTCTAAAAATATCTTCTTGTCGAAGTCATCACTCTTCTCTTCTTTCTGCTCTTCACTGTGAATGACTAAGATAGCGTTGACCAATGCAGTTTTAAGCTGCTTGAGGTACTTCATTACCCCTAGCTCAGATGCGTATTTGTGCTCAAGCACTTTTAGCAGCGGCTTAATTCCCTGCTCTGCGGTCTTTTTGTCAAGCTCACGAAGACGCTCAGAGTTTTCGCGTTTCCACGTAGGCAGGCTTAACAGACCTTCGCTTAACCTATTTTCTAGTTCGTCAATAAGAGTATAAAACCCTTCCCGCTGTGCGTCAGTTAATGACGCAAACTCTGTGTCACTTATTGGCTTGCCGTTAACGATAGGTGAAAACGTAATAGAGCCACCCTCTTCGTACAGCGCAACATCATTCGCTTGTGCGTAACGCTCTACCGCATCGATAGCCGCATCGTACTTTTGCTCGAACTCTCTGGAAATTGACGCGCGACGGCGCTGATATCCCGGGTTATCAAAAGCAATGGGCAGTGAGTCTAAGACATCGTCAATAAGCGCAGCCATGTCCTTGTGGAATGCTTTTCCACCACCGGGAGGAAATTTTAGCGCAACAGGTTCGCGCTCTTCGTCAAAATTGTTGATATAACAACAATCATCAGGCGCCGGTAGCTGGGCAACTTGGCGTTCAATGTAATCCTTCACTAGAGTGAAGCGCCCCGTAGCGGGCTCACCCATCACGTAAAGATTATAGCCTTTGGTGTTAATACCTAACCCAAACGTAAGTGCTTCACGCGCACGCTCTTGCCCAATGAAGGTCGCATTTAGCGCTTCATCATCTTTTAAGGCACTGTTTATCGCTCGGCGATTTATGGTAGGTGAAAGCGCGTCTACATCTAACGCATATAATTTACTGTCTACAGACATGTCTGTTCTATCTTTGTTTCTTTACTTAAGTGAAACCCTAATTAACATTAGTGTCAAACGCTTATCCTGAATAAGGCAGCTTTGCATCGCTAATTGCACAACAAACAACCACCTTCATGATTTTAGAGAGAAATTGGCAAGCACTACGAGCTTTTTGTGGCCTTCACTAGAACTGATACCTTGCGACACAAGGTGTAGCGTCTAATTAAAGCCGAAAAGGAGTTAAGTACTGAGCTATCCCCACGAATAGTAAAATAAAGTCAAAGAGTTAGGGAACATTCATGGCATTTGGTGATCAGATCTTTCGCCAAAAAAAAACCAACACA
>NZ_JAKRFA010000091.1:0-4866 GCF_022348305.1 Alteromonas sp. MmMcT2-2 | reverse complement strand
TACCTGGATTACAAAAGTCCAAACCAATATGAAGCTGACATGGCTAACTTAGGAAAAGCTGCTTAACTGGGTTGTGTGAATTTGCTTGACCACGTCATTCCCCTGATGTAGAGCGTATAATCGTTCCACCCAAACAGAGCAAGTAAGCCCCAAAATTGTCAGAATACTAAAAGGAGCGTATCGCTCCTTTTAGTGTTTTGTCTAATTGACTTAGTTCCTGCCTGCTGCACACTTCCACTCGATCACCCAAGTCTCTTATAAAATGTAAAGTGCCTTTACAATTTCTATAGAGAATTTACGACCTCACTACGTTAGAATGTGAGTATTCACACACCTGAAAACTTCTAATTTATGGAAGGTTCAAATAGTCGATAGCGCAATTGCTACGGTTATTTTCAATCATGTTACTCCAGATGGGCTTTCGCTGCTGGTGTACAAAAAGGAAATCTATAATGAATCGTATCGTTTTAGCACCTACAGTGCTTGCCCTTACTTTTTTTACTACTTGTGCTAATGCCAATATTGATCAGCTTAAAGGTCTGTTAGGCGGTAAGAAAGCGGAATCGACAGTAACTTCCAGTAGCCTAACTGAAATGGCAACCAGCGCAGCATCTAATATCGACTTGGCTAGCTTAGTGAGTTCAGTTGCAGGTAACCTTAACGTGTCTGAAAACCAATCAGAAGGTGGCATAGCATCAATTATGAACTATGTACAAGGCAACCTTTCAGGCGCTGATTACGCCCAGTTGGCAAGCAGCATTCCAGGTATTGATAGCCTGCTTGAAGATGTTCCCTCTCTTAGTGGTAACTCAGCAGCAAGCTCAAGCTCTTCACTATCAGGCTTACTCAATAAGGCCTCTGAGTACAGCTCTACACTTAAATCGGTAAACGACTTAAAGCAACAATTTGAAGCGCTAGGCCTTTCAACCGATATGATTGCCAGCTTTGTCACTCAAATCAGCTCGTATTTAAATGTAAATGCAGATGAAGAAACACAGGCGTTGTTTAAATCTGGCCTAGATAATTTGCTAACCGCTCTGTAACCTGTCTAAGGCGTATTAATTCTCTTCTACAATCCAAATTAATACGCTTTAACTTTTTTGCAGGGGCTTTTAGCTTGGTGAAATAGCAACTCCTGTTTATCTTTTTACATTCAAATACACAGCCTAATCGCCTATGCAAAATGCAATGTCTCGGTTTTCTACGAAGCCCAAATGGTTTCGACTATCCACTTATCTTGTTCTCATCTACCTTACTTACGCGCTTCTTATCGGCGTAGTTACGCCTGCGGTGTTAAAGGCAAAGTTACCCAACATAGTAAAAGAAAACATTGGAAGAGATGCTGCTGTTGAAGATATTGCAATCAACCCTTTCTTGCTAAAAATAGAAGTGACTAATTTTGTTATCTATCCAAATATACACTCTTCAAATGAAAGCGAAGATAACGCCGTAATCCAGAACCAAGAAAATCACTTCTTTAGCGTAGGCAATGTTTCACTGGACGTTGGATTCTGGCAATCACTTTTCACCTTCACTCCTGCCGTTGAATCGCTAACCATAGACGAACCTTTTGTTTCCATTGCACGTTTAAGCGAAAGTGAAGACACACAAATCTTCAACTTCTCTGACATTCTTACCCACGTAGAGAAACGCAGTACAAAAGCACCTGAAGAGCCTAATGACACTAGCGAAGGGCAAATTCCCCGAATTACGTTACGTGATTTTGCACTTAACGAAGGGCGAGTGGTTATTGAAGACAAGGTGACCAACACCCTACTTGATTACCCAGAATTGAGCGTTGACTTGCAAGATTTGGATACTCACGCTTTGATCAGTTCAAGCAGTGTTGGCAACAAAAACGCTAACCCTAAAAGCGATAAAAGTGAGAGTGCTCAATCAAAAGGTAAGTTAGCGTTTAACCAATATCAATTTAACTTGCTCACCGCAGAGAAAGGTAACATCGCCATTGATGGCGAGTTTCAATTATCTCCACTAAAAGTTACGACAGACATCACGATAAACGATGTAGCGCTTACGCCGCTTTGGTCACTTTCGAAAGATTTGATAGAAGCAGATTTAGTAGACGGCAAGGTTAACTTAAGCTTACATGCTGAAGTTTTTGAACAAGATACAGCCTTCCAGTTTATTCTAGAGCGTGGCGAATTTGCTGTTAACAACCTTGTGTTTAACGCTGGTTCTTCGCCTGCCACAGCAGGCACCGCCAAGAGTTCGCAAGAGATCATTGCCATACCCGCGTTTGCCATACACGATATAAACGTAAACGCATTAGAACAGCAAGTTAGCATTGCTGAAGTTGCTTTTGACAACGTTCGAGTGTCGGGCCTATTTGACAAGTCAGGGCTTGATTTACAGCGTCTGTTTACCCCAAAAAGCCTAGCGGCAGATGCTACATCAGCTAACGCTAACCCCCGCGCAGCGCAAGAAGGAAATAGCGCAGCGCATATAGGTAATAGCACAGCGCATACAAGTAATAGCACAGCGCGTACAAGTAATAGCACAGCGCAAAAGGGAAATAGTGAAACAGAAAATGAGGATGTTTCTAACGTAGCAACCGACAGCACAGAAGAACTAGCACATGACACTTCGTGGTATGTTGAGCTTCACCAATTTGCATTTAATGACGGTAGCATTGACCTTTTAGAGCGTAGCGTAAGTGACGGTACTTACTACCGCATCAGCAACCTCAATATTAAAAGCGGAAAAGTCACTACTGACTTCTCTAAACCTATTTCCTACACCACCAGTTTACATGTCTCTGCCGACCCACAGACGTTTAGCGACACATCCAAAGGTGCACTAAGCAGTAGCGGCAGCGTAGTTATTGCAGAACAAACTGTGCAGGGTAAAGCAGCGATTGAGCAACTGGTGCTAAGTCAGTTCCAGCAGTACGTTTCCCCCCACGCAAATGTGACCCTTGAAGATGGGCTATTTAATTTAAACGTTGAGTTTGATGGGGCATTTAAGAACGCCGCTGATAAAGAAAATATCGACTCACTAAACGTTAAGGCGAGTACTAGCATTAATACTTTAAGCGTACTGGATGACGCAAGTTCTCCCCTACTACAATGGCAGTCTTTAAATGTAGACAACATTGAGTTTGATCACGCGTCGAACCAGCTAAGCGTATACAATATTCACCTTCAAGCGCCATTTGCACGACTTATTATTGATGAAGCTAAACAGACCAATGTGAGTAAGCTGATTATCGCCTCATCAGACAAGTCCGCTAACAGTGAAAGTTCCAGCGAAACTGGCAGCGCAACCACGTCGAAAGCATCAAACGCAAACGTGCCTGCGGACACTACAGCTGAGCCTTCACAAGCCAACGAATTGGCCATTGCCGTTAACACCATATCAATAGAAAACGGCAAAGCGTACTTTGCTGACCATTCATTAACGCCAAAATTTGCATCTGCTATAGAAAGTTTAAATGGCAAAGTATTGGGAATTGACTCTCGCTCAACTTCCCCTGCCAATGTTGATATCACCGGAAAGATAGACAACTATGCTCCGGTCAAACTAGCAGGCACTATTCACCCATTAAAAGATGATATAGACCTTGATTTAGATTTTTCAGTCAAAGGCGCTGAACTCACTTCAGTTAACCCCTACTCAGGCACCTACATGGGCTATTACATTGACAAAGGCTTGCTGTCTTTGGCTGTGCAATACAAACTAAACGGTAAGGCACTGGAAGGTAAAAATCATGTTGTTATTGACCAATTAACGTTGGGCAAGAAGTCGAACTCTGATCAGGCATTAAGCCTACCGCTCGGCCTTGCTATTGCGTTATTAGAAGACAGAAACGGCGTTATCGATTTGGGTTTGGATGTGTCTGGCGATATCGATAGTCCGGACTTCAGTTTCGGCTCCATTATCCTCAATGCTATTGGCAATATTATTACAAAAGCTGTTACTGCACCCTTTTCGCTACTTGCGAACCTGGTTGGCAGTGACGACGAACTCGACAATGTTGAGTTCGGGTTTGGAGAGCATTCGCTAAATGCGGACGCTCAAGAAAAACTGAATACCCTTGCCAAAGCCCTTAAAAAACGTCCAGGACTTAGGGTTAATATCGAAGGTACTGTCAACGCCATGTCTGATGCAAGTGCCCTAGCGCAACGTCAGTTGAACACTACACTTTTAACAAGAAGCGGCTATGCTGATGCATCTGCTACTTCCGGCAACGCTAGTACTAACGAAAATTCTCTTGCTGGCGGTGAAAATGAAAGTTCCAACACCCTTGGCAGCGTACAGCGCGATTCAATAAGTGGCAGTAGTATCCCACTGGAAGGCCCTTTAGCCGATGCGCTTTTATCCTACTATGTTGAGGTATTTACACCTGATCTTAATCAAGAATATGAAAACATGGTGGCACAGCTTTACCCTGAACTCACAAATTCAGACAATGAACAGAGCCAAAAGAGTGCTGATAACAATAAGGAAGTCATTAACGAAGAAAGTGTAAACCGAGCATTAAGCATTGCCCGATACAACAAACTACGTAACAACATTGATATCCCTGAAAGTGACTTAATCCTTCTGGCTGACGCGCGCAGTAAAGCAGTGAAAGGTTATTTAGCAAATGAAGCTGAAGTTGAAGCGAATCGCCTATTTTTGCTAAATACTCAGCACGACCTACATACCGAATTTAGCGGTGTGGAGTTAACGTTAGAGGCTAAATAATGAATGGGTTTGCTTGAGAAACAAAACTCGATAATTTAGAGAGCCATAAGGTCATTAAATATCGAGTAGGGTGAGGCGTCACCGCCTCATCCCTCTCACAGAACCGTACATACGGGCCTCGTATACGGCTCATATACACAGTTATTTAGCGTGATTGCT
>NZ_JAKRFA010000010.1:0-128054 GCF_022348305.1 Alteromonas sp. MmMcT2-2 | reverse complement strand
TACTTCAACGAGAAGCCGGATATACGGACGCAAACCATTTTAGTCAAAACAGCATGTTTACTCTTGCAATAATGGGGGAGACCATATACAGGCCCTAGACGATACCTGCCCAAACGCAATAATTTTCTCAAACGGTGTGGTGTCGGGTAATGTACCTAAGGCAAAACCACATGCATTGCCAAGCCTTGATTCACAGAAGGTGTGGGCAATGTCGATAAGGGCGTTGTCGTTATTAAGTGACGTAGCAAGAAGTGAACATGCTTGTAGCGCTAGCGCCATTTGTTCTGTTAAATATCGGCTGCGCGTTTCCATATTCTGCGTGTTTGATAGCTCGTCGAATAGCTTACTAAGATGAATATCATAGTGCCTGTTTTTGCCTGATTGTGTTTTAAGCTCACTAAACAAAGCCTCTTTAACATTGGGCTCTTTGGCGAGTGCGCGCAGTACATCTAAACATTGTACGTTTCCGCTTCCTTCCCAAATAGAGTTCAGAGGCGCTTGGCGATAGTATCGTGGCATGGGGTTTTCTTCAACGTAACCAATACCGCCTAAACACTCTTGAGCTTCGTTAACAAACATAGGCGTGCGTTTACAAACCCAGTATTTTCCAATGGCGGTGGCCAGCCTTGCCAGTGCAGCTTCATGATTATCGCTCGATGCACTATCAACCGCTTTGGCAACGCGCATAGTGAGTGCAGTAGCAGCCGCACATTCAATGGTGAGGTCTGCCAACACATTTTGCATTAAAGGCTGATTGACTAAGGTCTTGCTGAATGCGTCGCGATGACTTACGTGGTGTAAGGCGTGAATCAGTGATTGTCGCATAAGTGCTGATGAGCCAATCATACAGTCTAACCGAGTAAGCGACACCATATCTATGATCACCGGCACACCGCGGCCCTCTTCGCCAATCAAATATGCCGTGGCTTCCTGAAATTCAACTTCAGACGATGCATTGCTCCAGTCACCCAGCTTGTCTTTCAAACGCTGAATTCGCACGTTATTGAGTGCACCATTTTCCAACAACCTTGGTAGTAAAAAACAGCTTAGTCCGCCTTCGGCTTGCGCAAGTATAAGATGAGCGTCGCACATGGGGGCTGAGAAAAAGAATTTATGCCCTACGATATGGTAACTTCCATCAGCCTGTTTAACCGCTGTAGTGGTATTACGCCTAACATCCGACCCACCTTGTTTCTCAGTCATCCCCATACCAATGGTCAGTCCATGTTTCTGACTAGCTGGCAGGGAACGAGGATCATAAACACCATTAATGGTTTTCTCTAGGTATACGGGTGGCAGCTGCTTTCCATACCGCATGGCCGGAATAGCTGCGTGGGTCATAGTCAGCGGGCAAGACGTGCCAGACTCAGCCTGATAATGCATATACATTAGCGCTGCCCTGAAGGTGTGTGCGCCTTCAATGCCTTCATGCTTCCACGAATAGTTGTGTACATTGTGCTGCATCGCACTTTCCATAAGCGCGTGATAGCTGGGATGAAACTCAACATCGTCAATGCGGCGGCCATAGCGATCGAATGTGTGGAGAGTTGGCTTATTCTTATTAGCAAGCTCTCCGTGAGCCATAAGTGCATCCCCCGCGATTTGACCATACTGGCCTAATAACCCTTCGTCATGCTGGTGGGATGATGGCAAATGCTGATCGACTAATACGCGCAGTAAGGTGTCATCACGCCACAAATTGTAGGGCGTGGAAATGGTGGGTTGGTTTTCTACAACGTGCGTAACAAATCGATTTGATGAAGTCATGGCATTTCCACTTGGTGAATATACAAGGTGTACCTTTGAACTGGGCTTTTACTTTAAAGGGCTACGTTAAAGCACTATCCCCAAGTACTACCTTAAAACATTACATAAATAGTTGTAAATTGGTATTTTATGTAATGTTTGTGCGCGGCGCGTGTTTATATAATGATGAATGCGTATATGTTTGGCCTTAAGCCAATTTATATTTTAATTAAAATTACGTCCTATCTGAGACAAAGAAGTAAATAGAGTTTGCAATTAGAAAAACAGAAAAAGCCCAATGCAAGAAAGCTACTGCTAAAGTTATTGGGCTCCCGTGACAATATTCAAATGAATGCCAGTGCAGCTGTTCGCGTAGGGGCGCTGTTTGGTATTTCTGAAAATAACATTCGAGTGACGCTCACGCGTTTACAGTCTGCACAGCTTATTACCTTGGTTGAACGCGGTTTTTACAAGCTGGGCGACAAAGGCATTCGTTTTGCGAAGGAAATTCATCAGTGGCGAGAGGATGAAGATGGGCTTGTGCCCTGGCAAAATGATTGGGTTGTCGTTCAAACCAGCGCGCTTCCTAAAAGTGATAAAAAGCAGCTCAGAAATAATGAACGAGCGCTGAAGCTTTTGGGGATGAGAAAGCTGACAAACGACGTTTACCTCAGACCGAACAATTTCTCAGGCGGAGCAGGCGAAGTAAGAGACAAACTTTACACACTTGGTTTATCGAAAAAGGCGCTCGTGTTTAGTGCCAGCGACTTTGACACTAAAGCACACAGCAGGGCGATGGGATTATGGAGCCACCTAAACCTAAAGGCACTTTATAAAGACGGATGCATCGAAATAGAGGAATCTCTTGCTCGATTAACGTCTTTACCCCTTGAAGAAGCAACCAAAGAATCTTATGTGATAGGAGACAGGGCGTTATACCACTTGGTGTTTGACCCCTTATTGCCATCGCCACTTGCAGATGTAGCCATGCGTGAGCGCTATCGTAATCTAGTAAAACGGTACGATGATGCTGGCGCACAAATTTGGCACCGCTTTTTAAATCAAAACTAAGCGAGATTAAAGGTAAACAGCTCAAAAAGAGGGTTACAGATTCGTTACACACAGTTGAGCGTAAATTTCACATATAGATGTATTGTGTGAGAACAGTCAGAAAGATGAGACGGTAAGTAATTATTTGGCCGCATAGAACGCTAAGTGTAATTAGCTCTAATGGAAGTAGCGTAAATGGAGAGAAGATGACCGCATCAAGACCGTTATTTAAGCATATTCGCAATCATACAGCGCTTTTCAATGAGCTTTCTCAGTATCGAAACGCCGCTGTAGATACCTTAGGGTTTACGGGGTATGAATTTCATAAAACGCCAAAGTTCGTAACCGAAGATGGGAGTCGGCTTACCATCGAACCAGAGAGAAGCATTGTACTGCCCAAAGTTCATGCGTTGTCGGGCTTGAAGAATAAGCTGACTCAGGCTATTCCCACGTTACATATGGTAGAGCATAGTGAAATAGGCTATCGCTACCCAACAGCAGCGTTGGCTGGGCTAGACGCGCCATTTATTAAACGCATGCGATCTGAGTATTTTCACAAAGTGGATGAAGATAGAAGTATTTGCCGCCCTGTGAATTTGTCTTTCGGAATTAAAAGTCGCGGAAAAGCTGACAACCGACAAGAATACGAAGTGTGGATGCCAGACGAAGCGCCAGATCAAAATCCGCTTCCTTTGCTCATCAATGCCTATGGCGAAGACTTACCCGATGATGTAAGACACTTTGTTGAACAACCCTCAAGAGTACACGGTTGGATGGGGGTTAAGCGAGCAGCATTTGAAGCACTTTACACAAACAAGCAACATTGTGGTGATTTGATCATTTGCGTCGCCATGAGTGTAGACGCCTACAACATTGGCGCTAAACCCGATCTAGCTTATTCTCCTGAAGCAGAAAGCTCTATTGCTGTAAGCAACGCAGAGTTTGAGTGGGAAATAGAGGGGTACTATGCTCCGCGAGGCTGGGCGTTTGACCACGATGAAGTGTGGGCAGCAATAAATCACACGTTAGAAGCTATCAATGCGCCGCTTGATGATTTATACGGCAACGAAATTATTCCTATTGCCGAAAGTAAAACGGAGCGAATTTTGTCAACATTGCAATCACTGGGCGTTAGGCAGGAAGAAGTAGACGAACTTAATCTTCAGCCTTGGGAGTTCATGCTAACCGAAAGTGAGCATAGGGTTAAAGCGCACGATCCCAGCCGTTCAGTTAATTTGTTAGGTAGACTAAATCGACTCTTTTACCAACCAGAGCAGCAGTTGCCTTCACTAAATTGGATGCACGATCTGATTTTATAGTTTTAAACTTTTAAGATTACTCTACTGTCCGATTTTAGTTCATATCGTTCACAAAGCTAGGCGCGCTGAAAGCAATTCCATGCGCGCTTTTTTATATTCCTTCTGAAGTCATTCTGTAACTAAAAAGACTTATATGTAAAATTTTATATAAAATATGTTTGTTTTTGTAAATAACTTTCAGTTTTGTCGTGATCTGTCTGTTTATTTTGCTATTTATGTAATTAAATTACGAAAAATGCTTTATTTTTTGAAAGTATTGTTCATAATGTATTCATCACTCAGGTGATATCTAATTTAGTTACAAAATAGGAATTCAAAAATGAAACTGTCTACTTTCGCAATCGCTCTAACACTATCTGTTGCTGCCACTCAATCTTTCGCAAAAGATGTGGTACTAAAGCCAATTAACGACAACATCGAAACACAAGCATGTTTAACTGCTGCTGAAGATGGTTTTGGTCCTGCATTGCGTCTTATCCGTTCAAAAGGTTTTAACGCAGAAGAGTTCAGTGCATCTGTACGTTGCAACGGCGAATCACTTCGCACTTTTGCTTACATGTACAAAAACAACAAGGCGACTGAAAACGCGAAAACTGTAGCACTTGTTGCTAAAAACCAAGATGTTGCGTCACAGGCTTGTCTAGAAGCGCTTTCAGTAGGTAAAGAAGCGGCACTAGCGAAGTTTGGTTTGGAAGGTGAGAACATTATTTGTAACCACAAAACAATGTCTGATTTTGTTCGCGAATACAGTGTAGAGAACGTAGTTGTTCGCACTGCTGCTGAATAAGACTGCGTTTTAGGATAGCAACCTACTGCTAATATTTAGTACAGTTTCATGGCCTTTCGCTTGAAAGGGCGAAAGGCCTGACACTTTACGTTTCGCTTGATTTAATTCTACGTAAGTCTTCTCGCATCGGCCAACCTTTAGCCGCACCGTTCAGTTTTTTCATTTCGTATAGGCCTTAAAATAGGAGTAACGCTCCACCTATAGTTATTGGTTTTCATCTGAATGAATCAAATGAAACTCAGTTTGCCTGCCATCTAAATAGGTTACTGACTGACCGTCAAAAAATGCATCTTCTTCCAGCATAATTCTAATTTCTTTGTTCCACTCTTTAATAAAGCTTGCTGCATTGAGTTCTATCGAATAAGCCGTCTGTGCAAACACTGGATAGTCACCTTGAACTGGTACTCCTTCCTGTGCATCCCACATTCCTATCGTTGGACCTGCCGCGTGCCCATGAAAACCAAGCGGGTGGGTGTAAATAGCGGGCGTAATGCCTTGTTCGATAGCCTGCTGTCGCGACATACTCAAAATAGTGTTACCTGTTCTGCCTACTTTAAAATTACCGACCAGAATGTCCTGCAACTGGTTTCCAGATTTAAGTGCTTCCTTAAGTGAAGCTGGCGCGTCTTTTTCACCAGGCTTTAACACGTAAGCATGCTGCTGTTGATCAGTATTAAGTCGAAGGTAAGTAATGCCGAAATCGACATGAATGAGATCGCCCGGCCGAATGATGTTTTCACCAGGACGCTTGCTAAACGCGGTAATTTGGTCGAAGACTTCACTGTCTTTACGTTGAATTGAGACAGTAGGATGAAACCAGTTGGTCAGCCCTAAAGCGCGCGTTTGATCACGCAGCCACCACACCACATCGTCTGTAGTTGTCACGTTAGGGGTTATAACTTCATTTGAAAATGCCGTTGCTATCAGTGAATGACCAATTTGAGTAAGTACCGGATAATATTGCATTTCAAGGTCACTGCGCGTTTCCAGCCAACCGATTGAGAGTCTTTCGCCACTTACAACGCGGCTTTTCAGCGCTTCAGGAAGTACGGCCATAAATTTGTTGTGCTCGGTAGAGGTCATGCCATCAGCGAGTGCAAATGAATCAGACGTATTAATGGCAATTTTAGCGGGATTCCGGGCTTCGATAATGTGTTTCAATGCCTCCCACTGGTCGGGTTGTGCTTCCTTATCCCACGCTTTTTTAAATAGTGATCCTACCGCATATCTTGCAACGGCCAAACGTTCTAGCGGTTGACCATTGCCGGGGTTATAAATGACTAGCATGGTATGACGTCGTGCGGAGATCCAAGTAGAAGGTAACATGGTTTTTAAAACGGGATCTTCGTTGTATTCCCGGGACATTAACACCCACATGTCGATGCCTTCACGCTCCATAATTTTGGGCAGCACGGAATTGAAGCGTTCAACGGTGATCTTGTCAATCAGCTCGCTTCGCTGTTTCATACTAAGAATGTTATTCGCCCATGCGTTTGCCGATAGGGATAACATTGCTAAACCTAAACTTATCGCTAGTAACTTTCTCATCAATGTTTCCTGTCTATTATTATTAAAATGACCACAGTGCGCGTTCATTTTTAGTAAACAAACCTAGCAAAGAAAGATACAAAGTAAAACGCGCACGAGTGAGGTAACGTTAATCTAACACTAAATTTGAAAGTTCAGCTAGGCGTATCACCTGATAGCCCTAGTTATATGAAACGACTTCAATCTCTATGTTTTGCTGAGCCATGAAATAAAAGCGTCTACCTGGTTCATAATCGCCATGGTTAAAAGTATTGAAATTAAGTGCCAAAACCTGCTGCTCTGTTTCGTCTAAATTAGGCACAACAATACCGATGTGGTTGATATTGGCGAGGGTTTTATAATCGCTTTCTATATCATTGATAGTTTTAGGTCTGTAAAGGGCGAGGTAGTCTTTATCGTTTCCTACGTGCACCGTGTAGCCGTCATTTTTGGCGCCGCCGCTCCACCGTACTTTCCAACCAAATAGCGTACAAAGTAAGCTGGCTAGCTCATCTGGGTTTTCAACGGTGATATTCGCGTGCTCTAAGTATGCAGTTGTCATGTGTTTTTCCTTGTGTAGATAATCAACGAAAAACAGCTTAATATCTAAAGCTTACTTTAGATCAAGCGTTTTTTACCCGCTATTTCGAAATTGGAAAAGGGGGCGTTATGGCACCAGAACCTATGGTAAGCATTGGCTTTATTGCTAAACGTACTGGCAATGCTGTTTCATTAATTCGCTATTATGCCAACGAAGGGCTAATTCCTTCTGTGCGCACAAATGGCGGAAATAGAGCATTTCCTCGCTCTGTCATTCGCAGAGTTTCCTTTATTTTGATTGCGCAAAATATGGGGTATTCCCTTTCTGAGATAAAGAATCTGTTGTCTACACTTCCAGACAACAGAACGCCAACACAAGCTGATTGGACAAAATTAAGCACGGTATTTAATCAGCATATCGAAGCAAAAATTGCAGCGCTGACCAGTTTGAAGACGTCGTTAGAAGGCTGTATTGGCTGTGGGTGTTTGTCATTAGACCGCTGTAGGCTTTACAATACCGACGATAAAGTGGCAGCCCAAGGTAGCGGTGCCCAGTTGCTCGATGAAAACGTGCAATCCCAGTTCTTAGTTTCACACAAAAAGTAGCGCTTCATGCACCCAAAAAATCTTCACAAGAACGGCTATCCTATGGATACGCTGTGCCAGACATACCCAGCGCTCAAGTCTTTTCTCGTTCGTGCTAAAAGCGGCAATACCAGTATAGATTTCACCAGCCCAAAAGCGGTGAAGGTGCTTAATTCGGCCTTACTTCATCACTACTACCGCCTTGAATATTGGGATATTCCTGATGGCTACTTATGCCCCCCTGTACCTGGAAGAGCAGATTATATCCACGGTATTGCTGATTTATTAAAATCAACGAGCAGCAGTGCGCAGGGTGAGCAGAGTCAACAGGGGAAAGATCAAAACGTTCGTGGGCTTGATATAGGCGTGGGCGCAAATGCTATCTATCCTATTATCGGCGTTACATCCTATGACTGGTCGTTCGTAGGGAGTGATGTTGACGACGTCGCAGTAAAAAGTGCTAAAGCTATTGCTAGTAAAAACAGTGTGTTAGCCCATAAATTCCAAGTGCGTAAACAAGCGAATAGAGCAAGTATTTTCAACGGCGTGATTGAAGCAAATGAACGATTTACGTTTACTATGTGCAATCCTCCGTTTCATAAGTCTGCGCAAGAGGCACTGTCAGGCACGCGAAGGAAAACATCTAATTTAATCCGCAATAAACAGAAACGAAGTGGTGCGAAGTTCACCGATAATCGTGAGCAAGGTTTTGGGCATCGTACATCCAAGCTACAAGGTAAAAATGCCGCTTACCAAGGTAAGGACGCAAACTTGAATTTTGCGGGCCAAGCGAATGAACTGTGGTGCGAAGGCGGTGAACTTGCCTTTATTCAGCGAATGGTTAAAGAGAGTGTCTCTGTAAAAGACAATGTAGAATGGTTCACATGCTTGGTGTCGAAGAGTGCCCATTTGAAACCAATTAAAACCAGTATTGATTATTACGGTGCTGCGCAGTGTAAAGTGATTGATATGGGACAGGGAAGTAAATTGAGTCGTTTTGTTGCGTGGACTTTTTAACCGTCGTATCGCTAAGTTAAATTGACCGAGTACAGTTGAAACAGTGTAGTGCGAGCACGCATAGCATTTGCTAAGGAAAGTGGCTCTTGTTCTGAAGAACCACTTTCCAATTCAACGTTTAGAAGCTGAAGGTTTTTGATACACCAAACACAATGCGCTCATCGGCGGTATCAAAATCAAGATTGGTGTTTTCAGCAGCAATTTCGAAATCAAATCCTTCATAACTCGTTTGGTAAGCCAAACGGTAGTGGTAGAAAGAGGTGTCATCACCATTCCACAGCCACTTGTCACTGTCTAGTGAGTTAGATACGTCAAAGCTTGCACGTAAATGATGGTTGGGGGCGAGTTCAAAGGTATGAGCAACCATTGCGATAGCGTGTTTTGCGCCTGTTCCAAAGTAATCCCACGTGTACCAGAAGTTTAGTTCTGAGCTACCGTAGTCACTGGCATAACCAAACTTGGTATACACCTCTGGGTAATTGCCATCACTTGAATCATCGCCACCGTGATAAGAGTAATAAGCGATGCCGTAGTCCAAACTCACCGTTTCGGTTAGCATTTGGTAACGACCCACGTAAAAATCCCATTCAAGGTTTGTATCGCCACCAAAATCTACATTAGATGCCCACGTGCCTGCATAAGTGCCGTTATCAAATGCTTTATCAACACCGCCTTGTAGTGCAGGGTCGTTTTGCGTTTGGCTAACGCCGTTGAAGGTATAATCTGAAACCGCAGAGATATTGGCGCTCCAATCAGCGAATGAAGCTGAAGAATATAACGCTGCGACAATAGCCACTGTGAAAATATGCGTGGATGTAAAAAAAGAATTCAAATTTTTCATTGTTAAACACCTGTTTTTATCGTTGTTTTATTTGGCCCGCTTTCTAGTTAATGCGCTTTTACGCCGGTTTCGGGCAACACTTACCCCCATTGGCTCAAAGTGAGCCAATGTTAAGAAGGTAAGAAGTGATTGATTTAATTAGTTGAGATTTTCTATCTTGGTAAAGTCGATTTTGTTTTCTTTCGGCGATGTTTTGATGGCCGTCACCGATTTAAACTTCTGACTTAGAATGAAAGCAAAGCAGCTAAAGAAGATAGCGATAACTAACGCACCCACCCACTGAATTTGCAAGAAGTCTAGTTTGAACAGCAGCGTGAGTAGCGAAAGCGCCACGATATTGAGAGCAATGTAATTGCCTTTACCGATGCGTTCAACGGTCATGTTTAGATTATCTGTATAAAGTCTAATCAGTGAATCAAGTGAGTTGATCACAAAGACGACACCCACACACACCATGGCTAAATTGGTTATCCCCTCAGTAGGAATACCGGCACTGTGATAGTGGTACAGTACTGAAAACCAAGCCGCAATCGGGATAGATGGAATGACCATCATAGCCAACATGACTTGATAAGTTTTAAGACCGCCCACGAAACGAGACGTAAACTGACCAATCATGATGCTCCAGCTGAACCACCAGAATAGATAGAACTCGTGATACTCATTAATGGGTAATACGAAGTTATCGATGTTCGCAAAGTACCCGCCAATAAGACCTAGGTTGGTAAAATAAGCCGTTATCTGACTTTCGCCAAATACAAATGCTGCCGCCCACATGCCAACAATGAGGGCGATGAATACCCATGTGGTTGTAAGGCTTAAAATACGCACGTATTTAATGCTAGTGCTCGAATATACGGCAAAAGCAATGGCTGCAAACACGATCAAGTAGAACGCAGGCACGACAGATTCTCCGTCGCCTATCGACGGTAAATACCACGGAAGGTTAGACAGCAGTAGAAACGCCGTGAAAGCACAGGTTCCGATGATTACAACGTTGTTTACGAACTTAACAACCGGAAGCTCGAAGAACTTTACTTTCGGTTCGATTACGCAGAAATAAAAACAAGTAAGAAAGTAGAATCCCCAAATTAAGAATCCCCAAAACCCAAACTCAATGGCGAGCGGATTGGTGAAGGCATATTCAGGACTTGCGCTTATGTCAGCATAACCAGCAAATTCAGTGAGCGGGAACATAATAAGGCCCACGTCCAAACCTGAGGTAAAGAGAATGGCAATAAAGGTAAAGGTTCTAACTGGCGTTACGCCGACCACTTTCATGTTGCCCCATTTAAACAAAATATAGGCTACAGAAAGTAGAGTGAAAATAATGCCTGCACTAAGCCATACTGTCATTATCACCCTCCCAATATTGATAAAAATGAAACATGTTTTTTCCTTTTTTTCGTTATTAAACAGTCCACCCAACTACACATTAAAGCCTTATATTAAAGGCGGTATGTAGGCACTGTGGAAGGTGCGCTTGTTTTAACAACAAGCACACTGGTGCGAGCTAGTTTAAAAATTTAGCGTTGCTTTGTTTGCCAATGCGGGTGAATATCCACGGGTACATTTTGTGGTGGCAAAGCAGGTTTACCCAGAATGATGTCTGCCGCCTTTTCCGCCACCATGATGGTTGGCGCATTTAGGTTTCCGTTTGGAATTGTGGGGAAGATAGAAGAATCCACCACTCGCAATCCTTCAATGCCATGAACATTGGTTTGAGAATCTACCACTGCCATCTCATCTTCCCCCATTTTGCAAGAGCATGATGGATGGTAAGCGCTCTCAACGGCTTCACGCACAAAAGCGTCTATTTCTTCATCCGTCTGAATGTGCTCGCCAGGCTGAATTTCGCCGTCTCTGAAGTCGTCGAATGCTGACTGTGCGATGATTTCTCGTGTAAGTCTTACGCATGCTCTAAACCCTTCGATATCATCTGGATGCTGCAAATAGTTAAACAAAATTTTAGGCGGAACCGTCGGGTTAGCCGACTGAAGGGTTACGCTACCTCTACTTTTAGGTTTGTTGTGACCTACGTGCACTTGAAAGCCATCGCCATCAAACGCGGACTTTCCGTCGTATCGAATAGCGGCAGGCAAGAAGTGGTACTGAATGTCAGGCCACTCCACATCTGCTTTCGAGCGAATGAAGGCGCAAGATTCAAAGTGATTCGTAGCGCCTAACCCAGAACGGTTTAACAACCAGCGAGCGCCGATCAACCCTTTTGAAATTAAGCCCAGTTTGCGGTTTAACGTTATTGGCTGTTTGCACTTGTACTGGAAATAAAACTCCAAATGATCTTGCAGGTTTTGACCCACACCCGGCAGGTGGTGCTTAACATCGACACCTGCTTTTTCAAGAATATCTCTGTCGCCAATTCCAGAAAGTTGCAGGATATGTGGTGAGCCAATAGAGCCGGCACTTAAAATCACTTCGTTAGATGCGGCGGCAGTTTCGACTTTACCGTTAACTACATATTCAACGCCTTTTGCGACTTTATCTTCCAGCACGACTTTAGTAACCAGCGCGCCAGTCACTATAGTTAAATTCTTACGCGATTTTATCGGGTCAAGATATTCACGGCTTGCCGAACTGCGTACACCATCTTTAACGGTCATATGCATAGGGCCGAAGCCTTCTTGCTGCTTGCCATTGTAATCGCTAGTGATGTCGTAGCCCGCCTGTTCGCCGGCTTTAATGAAGGCCGTATAAAGCGGGTTCTTCATTTCATTGCCGTTATTAACGCCGAGTTCACCGTTGCCACCTCGGTAAGCGTCGTTACCTTTGTACCAGGTTTCAGCTTTTTGGAAATAGGGGAGGCATGCCTGATAATTCCAGCCCTCTGCGCCGTGAGCTTCCCATTCATCAAAATCTTTAGCGTGGCCGCGTACGTATACCATTCCATTAATGGATGACGAGCCGCCCAACACTTTACCGCGTGGGCAGTGCATCTCACGGTTGTTTAAATAGGGCTCTTTTTCAGTGTTGAATTGCCACGCATACTTGTCGGTATTCATAGGAATAGATAGCGCCGTTGGCATCTTGATGAAAATGCTTTTATCTGAGCCACCGGTTTCCAGTAGCAACACCTCGTGCTTTGGGTTTTCTGATAAGCGGTTCGCTAGCACGCAGCCGGCAGAACCAGCTCCAACAATAATGTAATCAAATGTCTGCATATGTACTCCTACTGCGGCTTAAAACGGGCTCTCAATTTGGCTCATACCTACATAAACCGATTTGGTCTGTGTGTAGCTATTAAGCGTTTCAACGCCGTTTTCACGTCCAATGCCAGACTGTTTGTAGCCGCCTACAGGCATTTCAGCCGGAGAGTTACCATATGCATTTATCCAGCAAATACCGGCTTGAAGCTGGTGGATAACGCGGTGCGCGCGCTGGATATCCTTACTAAATACACCGGCAGCTAAACCTAGCTCAGTGTCATTCGCGCGTGCGATCACTTCGTCTTCATCATCGAAAACTAACACGCTCATTACTGGTCCGAAGATCTCTTCTTTAACGATAGTCATATCGTCAGTGCAGTCAGTGAAAATTGTTGGCTCAACAAAATAGCCATTTGGCGCAGATGCCGGAGAGGCAGCGTTCCCGCCGGTTAATAGCGTTGCGCCTTCTTCTTTTCCTTTGGCAATATAGCCAAGTACCAGCTCTTGGTGCTTTTTAGAAATAAGTGCGCCCAGGTTTACGTTGGGGTCAAGTGGATCGCCCATAACAATGTTGTTTTCGGTACGGGCTTTAAGCTCATCAATAAAGGCTTGATAAACAGAACGTTGAACGTAAACACGGGTGCAGTTAGTGCAGATTTCACCTTGGGTATAAAAATTACCAAGCATAGCGGCGCTAATAGCTTGGCTAATGTCGGCATCTTCGAATACTACAAGCGGTGACTTCCCGCCAAGCTCCATTGTTACGTCTTTTAAGTTCGACGCAGCGGCGCTTTGCATCACTTTTTTACCTGTGCCTACTTCACCAGTAAACGATACTTTCTCTATGTCAGGGCTGTTTGTAAGCCACTGACCTACTTGTGCTGCGCCTTGAACCACATTAAATACGCCGTCAGGTACGCCAGCTTCGGTGAAAATTTCAGCCAGTTTAAGCGCACCCATTGGGGTTTCTTCTGACGGCTTAAATATAAACGCATTACCTGCGGCGAGGGCAGGGCCTGATTTCCAGCAAGCGATTTGAATAGGGTAGTTCCATGCGCCAATACCGGCACAGATACCTAGCGCTTCTTTGCGCGTGTAGAAGAAATCGCCACCCACAGGTTGCTGGGTACCTAGTTGAGTAGGAGCTAGGCCGGCATAGTACTCAATGACATCAGCGCCAGTTTCAATATCAACACAGTCGGCTTCTTGAATAGGCTTACCGGTATCGAGTACTTCAAGCTTTGCGAGTTCGTCATTACGCTCACGAAGCAATGCAACCGCTTTATTAAGAATGCGGGTTCTTTCAATTGGCATCATTGCTGACCACACTGAAAAACCTTCTTTAGCGCTTTTAATTGCTTCTTGTTGAATAAACTCATCAGCCACTTCTACGTGGTAAATTACCTCACCGGTTGCGGGGTTGGTTACAGCAAAGGTTTCTTTGCTTTTGTTTGCCATCGGCTTGCCGTGAATGAAATTCTGATAAGTCGGTAATGACATGCATAAACTCCTACTTTTAAAAGGACTAAAACTTTCGCCAATTTGCGGGTACTGCGAATTAACTTCTATTACGAATACCTGATACGTAGAAATAGTTTCAAAATGATGAATAGTGTTGAAACTATTTTCTCTATTGAGTTGTTAACTTGCTCGAATAGAACACTTTCGCTTTGTAAAAGTCACCCTGTAAAAAACATCATTGCCTACTGCGCCAAATACGCATTATTGAAGGTTTTAAAACGTAATGTCGAACGTCTTTTTACTAATGCTTTTATTTTAATTGGTCGTTCAATAAAAATAAATTGTATAGTGTTCTAACTATTGTTTCAACTTGTGAGCATTGTTACAGAAGCGGAATGGTAAGGAGTAACCTGCGAAATTTTCTGGTAACTAAATGATTTTAAATAGTAAAAGTGCAAACATTAAATATATAAAGAATTAGCTATTCCCATGCTTAATTCACTTTTGATTGACCAATTAAAGGTGCGGAAATGTTTAACTGAAACTAATTGAGTTGGAGGTAAGGGTTAATCTTGAGGGGCCAAAAGCAATTGCTCTAAGCAATTTGATAGTGTTGAAAAGAGAAGTTAAAAGGGCTGCTGAGGCCCTTTCATCATGTGAGATAAATATTAAGGTAGAGACTAAGCCTAAAACCGACAAGTAAACGTCGATTTCGGTTTATGTGCTTAAACTGCAATGGTAATAACCTGAGTTGATCGATAGGGTAGCAACATCCCCTTTATTCCAAAACACTACATTCTTGTTGTTGGTGTATTTTGCCCCCGATGCTGAACGTGATAACTGCACAATGTGATGGGTATTGTTTAATGATAAGGCCAATGTGTCAGGCCCCAGCGTATTTACACGTAATGTAGCGAGATTGGCATTAGGCGTTTCACATTTGTACGTTTTGGTCGACTCTTGTTCATTTGAGCCAACCACATCTTGTTTTTGCGATGAAGTTTGGTCAGACAATTTCGTATCTACATTACTTTTTGTCGTACTTGCCGATTTGTTTGTCGTCGATTGAGAAATCTGTGCGGCAATCGCTCTAATCGTTTCATTGCCACTACTGTCGTAAAGCACCAACCAAGTATTTTCCACTATCGAATAACTTGCCGATGCGGCCAACATTTCGATGAAGCGTTGCTCTTGTTTCATCAGTGCAGGCGCACATGCCTTTTTAGTGAGAATGAGCTTATCAGTGGAAAAGGATTCAGCTGAGCTTTTATCACTAAATACCGTATCGGCTTCATCAACATCTAGCGCTCCGGTAAACTGATTACAACCTGTACTGCCGCTTACTCTGCTAGTGTCTCCGTTTGAATTTACGTTAAGCGTAACATGGCTGAAATCGATAATTCCTGCTCGGTCTATACTTTCAACCTGCCAATGACTATCCGCTAACGTAAGTGGTTTGCCTTCGGTATGCTTTTCACTACCTTCACTTTCATTTGAATAGAGAGAGGAGACCGAGCTGCACGCTGTTAAAGAAAGAAGCGCAGAACCTGTCAAAACCCAAAGGTACTTCCTGTAAGTCATGAAAACTCCAATTGTTTTTAATCAATTTCACTATGATTCGCGATAGCCAACTAAGTTCATCTTTAATCGTTGAGCTCAAATAGCACGAAGAGCACAACTATACCTCCGCTTTGTCGTCAAAACGACAGTTCGTAAGCGAATGAACGGAGTAAACTAACACCTTGATATAACTTATGGGTGACGCAGTATGAAAAATTTAGAACAGCACTTGAGTGAGTACGCCAAGTACCACAGAGATCAAAGAAACATATACACCCATTATGTCGGTATTCCGCTAATTGTTTTCTCGGTTTTCTGTCTACTAAGTAAGCCTGCGTTTCTAGTTAGCGCGCCAATTTTTGGAGATATGATCATAAGCCCAGCGCTCTTTGTTTGGGCAATTGGTAATGCGTTCTACATTAAGTTAGATATAAAACTTGGCATAGTGATGACGCTTTTTACGGGGGCTATGGTCTATTTCGCTCAACCCATCGCACAGAATGAAGTGGGAACATGGCTTGCTATTTCACTTGGTATTTTTATTGGTGGTTGGGTGCTTCAATTTATTGGTCATCACTATGAGGGTAAAAAGCCTGCGTTTGTCGACGACATAATGGGGCTGGCGATAGGACCACTATTTGTGCTTGCGGAATTAAGTTTTGAGCTAGGCCTTCGAAGTGCACTTAAGGAAGAGATAGAACGCCGTTCTGGCCCTGTAAAGTAATCACTTCTAAACAACGCGTTGAAATAACCAGTCTCAACGCGTTATTACAAACTAGCGCCTAGGCTTGCATCTTGGCTATTGTCTCTTTACGCAACTGAAGCTTAGATTCAGCAAAAGACTGTCTAGGCAACATCTTCAACTTTTCTGCATAACCCATGGCCGTTGCTAAAACCTGCTCTTGAGGCACCGCGGCGTCGATAAAGCCCGCTTTCACTGCTTCTTTACCTTGGTAAATACGTGAAAAAAGCAATGCTTCAGTTTGAGACGTATTCGCTAGTCTAGCTTTGACTAGCTCCATACCGAAAGGCGGCAGCACCATACCAATGGCGGTTTCATTAAGCCCATATTTAGTATCTGCGTCTTTACCAATACGCAAGTCGGCAGCTAAAAGCATAATAGCGCCCATTGCAATGCTGTGACCTTCAGCAGCAACGACAACAGGTAGTGGGAAGCTATAAAGACGTACGATTAACTCAGCGCCTTTTGATACCAACTCGTGTTGTTTTGCTTTGTCGTCGGCTTTCATTACCGATAAATCAAACCCGCCGCAAAACTTGCCTTCACCGCCGTGTAATACAACCGCTTTTGCGTTTTGCTCTGCTTCATCTAAGGCATCGTTAAACTGCTGAATAAGCTCAAAGCCAACGGCGTTAACTTTTCCGTCGTCAAAGGTGATTACTGCAATATCGTTATTAATAGCTAAATTAAACGCCATGGTATGTCCTGTCACTTTCTTAGTAGGAATTAATTTACGTTACGCTCTGTTAAGCGCAACTTTCTAGCAGTGATTGTAGGTAATTGATTTCTTTTATGATAGTGCTTTAGGCTTCATCTTCGGGATATGTGCTATGAATATCGGTGATAATTCGCGGAAGTTCTGCAATAAGCTTCTTTTTATATCGGCGTTGTCTGCGACGCGCTTTCGCGTTATTAGCACGCCATTGCGCACGTTTATCTTTCACATTTCGCTCTAGGTCTTGGCCATCCTCTATTAAAATTGCGTCGTTAACGGTTGTTCGTTTTGTCATACTAAAACTCCAGTTTTAGCTGCTTATTGCGCCATTGTTTCGATCGTTGGTTGAGTGCGTGAAGCGAGACACTCTCAGTGGCTATTTGTTTGGCAAGGTTTAATGCTGCGCTGGCTTGCTCGTCGGTCAGGTTGTTATAGGCCGGCGAGGGAATGACCTCATACCACGCACAGCCGACAATATTGTCTAAAATCACCCGCATAAAGCAGTGGTCATGATGTATTGGCCAGGCGTTTTTCTTTGTAGATGCAATAGAAGGGAGCACATTTTTCGCGTAGTGTAGAAATTCTCGTAGGTTCTTCGTGTGCTCCGTTGATTTTGAAAGATAAGCGTGTGGGAATTGGTTCTGAAGGGAAGGTGTGTGCATGCGTGATTTAGCCCTCGTCCAATTCGTTTACGCACTTTTATTACGACATAGCAAGAGTTTACACGACACCAGTGAAATTCAGAGTTACACTATTTTTAGTTTTTCGATGTTTAGTTTATTGATTCTTAGTTTTACGAGTTTTAGCCTAGCGCTAAATGCTCATTATTAATTACATGGTTGGTTAATGCGCCCTCATTTAAAAATTCTTGTTATAGAAGATGCTGTTGATTTATTGGAACAAATCACCTCGAGTATAGGCAACACCATCACTTACTTTGACCGAAGTGACGTTGAAATAAGCCTGCTTGAAGCGAACTCCGTTGCAAAAGCACTGCAATTTGTTCGTGAAGACGGTGACATTCAGGCTGTGGTATTTAGCTGGGATGTGGTGGCGAAGGTTAAAGAGCTAACAGACGTAGTGCCTTTAAATGGCGTACTTAATGAAAATACGAGCCCCGCAGCCGAAAGCGTCAGTTCACAAAACGCGAACGAGAAAACCACAGCCGAAAGGTCGTCTGCACGCAACGCTGTTATTGATAATAACGCCAGAGTTATCGACGCCATTAAACGCATTCGGCCTGAACTTCCCGTGTATGTCTTAGGCGATGCAGTAAAAGGGTTGGATATTGTAAACCAAGCCAATGGCATTGAATCATTCTTCTATCGTAACGACATTATTTCAGACCCAGAGTCCATTTTGGGTTATATCATCAATGACTTTGATGATAGAAACGAAACGCCGTTTTGGACTGAATACAAAGACTATGTAGTAGAGTCTAATGACTCGTGGCATACGCCAGGTCACAGCGGTGGCGCAAGCTTTAGAAATTCACCCTACATTAGTGATTTTTATCGTTTCTTTGGCCGTAACGTGTTTGTTAGTGACTTATCGGTAAGCGTAGACTCGCTGGGCTCCTTATCAGATGGTACCCACGCGATCGGAAAAGCGCAAGCCGCTGTTGCCAATACATTTGAAGTTCGCCATTCCTATTTCGTCACGAATGGTTCTTCGACATCAAACAAAATTATTTTGCAGACGCTGTTGCGTGAGGGCGACAAAGTTATTGCCGACAGAAACTGCCACAAGTCAGTGCACTACGGCATTATTCAGGCGCGAGCCATGCCTGTGTATTTAGACAGTGTATTTAACCCTGAATATGGTATTTTTTCACCGCCTAGAATGGCGCAAATTAAGCAGCTTATTGAAGAAAATACTGACGCTAAACTTATCGTACTGACGGGTTGTACCTATGACGGGTTACTTACCGATCTTAAGCAGGTGGTAAATTTAGCCCATGAGCATGGCATTAAAGTGTTCATTGACGAAGCATGGTTTGCGTATTCCTTGTTTCACCCTGCATTGCGTGACTACTCGGCTATCGCCGCTGGGGCAGACTATATTACTCACTCTGCGCACAAAGTGGTGTCGGCGTTCTCGCAAGCATCCTTTATTCATGTAAACGATCCAGATTTCGATAAAGACTTCTTTAAAGAAGTGTTTGCAATTCACACCAGTACCTCGCCCAAGTATCAACTCATTGCCTCGCTTGATGTATGTCGTCAGCAGCTGGAAATGGAAGGCTACAAAATCCTTAATGAGCTTCTAAGCAATGTTGCCGAACTCAAATCGCAAATGGCCAAGTTCAAGCGACTTAAAATACTCTCGCCTAGTGACTTTGCAAATATGTTTTCTCACTTTGAAAGCGATAACATTGGGCACGACCCGCTTAAAATCTTAATTGACGTATCTGCGCTAGATTACTCTAATCAAGAAATACATCGTTTCTTGATGGACGAAGTCGGTTTAGAAATAGAGAAGTTCACTCATAGCACTATTCTAGTACTGCTTACGCTAGGTGGAATGCGCTCTAAAATTGTAAGGCTGTACAACGCGTTAAAACGTCTTGATGATGGCGCCGTTAACCTAAGCAAGCGCAAGAGCAAGAGTCCGTTACCGGCAGACATTCCGCCAATTCATTTAGACGACCTTCCGTCAAAAGCGTTTTTCAGCCCTAGGGAAGCCATTCCATGGCAAAACAGCGTTGGACGCACTGCAGCAGGTTTAATTACACCGTATCCGCCTGGTATTCCGCTTATTGTTCCTGGACAGAAAGTGGAACAAGCGCATATTGATTACCTTCAGGCACTGGCAAGCCAGAAGCTTACCGTCCAAGGTATTTACGACGGTGAAATTTATGTTGTAGCTGACCAACAGTAGGAAAAAAAGCGAACCAAACCAGTTTGGACGGTGCTTTAGCTCTTAAGTGTTAAAACCCGTCCATCGAACAGTTTCTATTTGTTATTCCATTTTTTACCCTGTTTTTGGCTTCGAATGGAAGCCTAATAAAACAAGGAAATGTAAATGAAAGAGTTAAATACAAGTGAAATTGAAATGGTGTCCGGCGGCTTTGATGGTTGGGAGCAGCTAGGCGTTGGCATTGCTATGATTGGTTTGGGTATTGCCATTGTTGGCACAGCAGGGTTAGCAACTGTGCCCATTGCTCTTGCGGGCGCTGCAACGCTTGGTGAAATCGGAGTTGGTGTCGTTGGTATTGGTTTAGCAGGCGCAGGTGGATTTGCCGCTGGCACGTCATTAGCGTCAACGAGTGATGATACTCAAGAAGCAACAACATTAGACGAGTAATTCAATGTTTAAAGTACAAATTCAAGGTGGCGATATCACCTCAGTTGCATCGTTAAGAGTATTGCGTACTTTATGGCCGCTTTCACTAAAAGCGGTAGAAGAGTTGGCTACAGCGTTGAAAAAGCAAAACGAGTTTGTGCTGGTGGAAGGTGTGACGGAAATATTTGCAACAGAACTTGCTCACGAGTTTAAAAGTGCAAATGTTGTATGTCAGATTTTACCAAGTGAAAAAGAAGAGGCCTGCTTATGTATTCCAATTGGTGAGCCACGCAAACGTTGGAACGCTTTAGGTGTCTTGGTATCTCGGTAATTAAAAAGGCGTTTACAAGTATATTTGAAACGCCTTTTTGATACTCTCCTTTATCCCGTATTTCTCCACTACAATCTTTTTCTCTCATTATTTGTTTCACTATTAAGCGTTGCCGCTTTGCGTTTTGGGTTTCATACCTTACACTTGCGCCGAAAGTTATAAAAAGGGCAGTGCAAATGAAACTAAGTGACGTGAAAAAGCTTCATCAAAAGAAATTTAGAACGCAGTTCGGATTCTATTTGGTGGAAGGAGAGCACTTAGTTTTAGAGTTAATTAATGTTGCTCAGCATGACAGCAGTACATTAGGGGATATCACCCTCTATGTGACAGCTGATTATGAGGCGTGGGTGAAAGAAAGACTTGATTTTTCAGCCTCTAAAATGAAGGTAGAAACGGTATCGTCTCAACAAATGCAGCAACTCAGCGATACTAAGTCACCTCAAGGTATTATTGCTCGCGTTCCACTTCCTAACTCCGCGTTATATTCAGAGCGGTCACAAACCAGCATTTTAGCAAATAAATCCAGTACCGAAAAGTACATCTATTTGTATGAAGTTCAAGACCCTGGCAACTTAGGCACCATACTAAGAACGCTAGCGTGGTTTGGGGATTTTACATTATTACTAAGCCCAAATAGCGTAGATCCATACAACTCGAAAGTTGTACGCTCAAGTATGGGGGCTATTTTCCATGTAAACATGGAATTAAACGTGGCGCTTGAAAGCCTAGGCGAGCGGTTCGAACGTTTCGCTTTCTTGGATATGAACGGTGACAATATTACCTCAGACACTTTTGGTGATTATCAGTGTTATCTGTTTGGTAACGAAGCCCGTGGCGTGCCTGTTGACGCACTATCACAGCTTAACGCAAAGGCGTATACCATTACGGGAAGCGGTAAGATTGACTCGCTAAATTTAGCCAGCGCTGTGAATATTTGCGCTTATGAATTAACCCGTTAAGTTCAGCCCCTCAACTCGATTACGATAGGAATTAACCATGGCATTACAATGGTTCCCAGGGCATATGCACAAGGCCCTGAAAGAAATTAAAGAGTCGCTTAATCAAGTAGACATTCTTATTGAGGTGCTTGACGCGCGTATTCCATATTCCAGTGAAAACCCCGAAATTGCAAAAATACGCGGCGATAAGCCCTGTATTAAAATTCTTAATAAGTATGATTTGGCAGACCCAGAAATTACTGCGCGCTGGCAGGAGAGCTTAGAGAAAGAGCGCGGCGTGAAGACGATCACGACCTCTAGCGATAACCCGGGCAACAGCAAGCAAATCATGCAGCTGGTTAAAAGCATTTGTTCGTATAAAGAAGGTCAGCCAAAAGCAATTAAAGCTATGATCACAGGTATACCTAACGTGGGTAAATCGACGCTAATTAATATTCTAGCCGACCGAATCATTGCTAAAACAGGCAACGAGCCCGCTGTAACGAAAAGCCAGCAGCGCATAAATTTAGGCAGCGGTATTATCTTGTTTGATACACCGGGAGTACTGTGGCCTAAGCTTGAAAACCCACATTCAATTTATCGGTTAGCTTCATCGGGCGCTGTTAAAAATACTGCCATGGAATACGACGATGTCGGTTTTTTTGCGGCAGATTACCTCATTAAAGCGTATCCAGAGGTAATGAAGGAGCGCTACAAGCTGGACGAGTTGCCAGATACTGAAATAGAGTTTCTGGAAGCCGCCGCCAAAACGCGTGGGGCAATTCAAGCGGGTGGTCGTGTAAACCTTCATAAAATATGCGAGATCCTGCTTAAGGAACTGCAGTCGGGTAAGTTAGGGCGAATAACCCTTGAGACACCAGAAATGCTGGAAGTCGAAAAAGAAGAAATGGCACTTGAGGCGGCGAAGAAAGCTGAAGCGAAAGCCAAGCGTAAAGCAAAATTCAAAACAGGCTCGTTAACGCCGGATAAGAAAGATCGGAAAGAAAAACGAGAAGAGAAGCGTCAAGAACAAAGCCGTAGGATGAAGAAAAATAAGCGCTAACCAAAAAATAGGCTTAATCGATTAAGAAATAGGTTGCAAAAATTCGCTATCACTTGATACTAACATTAGGTTAACAACTTTTGTTGGATATTTGATGCGCGTATTTTTGCTCCTTCTATTGGCCGTCTCCTTGCCTTCAATAGCTAATGAGTTGTCGGTTCTCTCCCCAGATAAAAAAGTAAAGTTATCGTTCACAGATGATGGCGAATTAGCGCAATATCGGGTGTCATTTAACGGAGAACCCGTTTTAGGGCTCGGTAAGCTTGGTTTTACTTTTGCAAAAGCCGCCCCTTTATATCGCGACTTTAAAGTAGAAGAGATAAGCAGGAATACGGTGGATCAAACATGGCAGCAGCCGTGGGGAGAGCAGCGAGACATTCGCGACAACCACAATGAGCTTTTGGTCAAGTTCTATAACCCAAGCGATAAAGACCGCACTTTTCTTGTAAGAGCCAGAGTTTTTAACGATGGCATCGGCTTTCGCTACGAGCTACCTGCAAGCGGTAATCGCATAATTACTAGAGAGCTGACTGAATTTAACTTAGTCGATTCTCATCAAGCAAAAGCGTTTTGGATCCCTGCCCATGGTCGAGATAGATATGAATATGTTTATCAATCCACTAATCTGCAAGACGTTCACACCGCTCACACGCCATTCACGGTGAAGTATGAAAACGGCACTCATGTCGCTATTCATGAAGCTGCCCTTGTTGATTACGCGGGTATGAGCCTTAAAAGACAAGAGTTAGGGCGTTTTACAGCGTCGCTGGCACCTCGTCACGACGGGAGTTTGGTGCATAAAACCGGTAGTTTTGTTACCCCATGGCGCACCATTACGTTAGGAAATGACGCAACGGATTTGGTTAATTCATACCTTGTTTTGAATCTCAATGAGCCAAATAAACTCGGTGACGTGAGCTGGGTTGAACCAGGAAAATACATAGGTATTTGGTGGGGAATGCACATTGATGAGTATACGTGGGGCTCTGGAGACAAGCATGGTGCTACTACTCAGCGCACAAAGCAATACATGGACTTCGCCGCTAAACACGGTTTTGATGGTGTATTGGTTGAAGGTTGGAATAAAGGTTGGGATGGTGATTGGATAGCGAATTCAGAGTTATTTTCTTTCACAGAAAGTTATCCAGACTTTGATATTGAAGCGGTGACCAGCTACGGCGAGAACGTTGGCGTGAAGTTAATAGGACACCATGAAACATCAGGAGGAATAACCAACTACGAAGCGCAGATGGAAGACGGTTTTGCCCTGTACAACAAGCTGGGGGTTTCTCAAATTAAAACGGGCTATGTTGCCCATGGCCAAAATCTCAAAGTGCGCGACGACAACAACGTACTGCGCTATGAATATACCGACAGCCAGGACGTGGTAAATCATTTCATTAAAAACGTCACAACCGCTGCGAAATATCAGTTGTCCATCAACACTCATGAATCGGTAAAAGATACCGGCCTTCGCCGTACTTATCCGAACTGGATATCGCGAGAAAGCGCTCGTGGTCAGGAA
Organism: Alteromonas sp. MmMcT2-2; assembly: GCF_022348305.1. Classification (NCBI taxonomy): domain Bacteria; kingdom Pseudomonadati; phylum Pseudomonadota; class Gammaproteobacteria; order Alteromonadales; family Alteromonadaceae; genus Alteromonas; species Alteromonas sp. MmMcT2-2. Next base: position 103,858 of record NZ_JAKRFA010000010.1, on the reverse strand, counting down.
TACAACTCAGGGTGGGCGGCACCTAATCCGTTTAACCATATTCCCATGTTGGCGTTTACTCGCATGCTCGCTGGTCCGATGGATTTCACACCTGGCATTTTCAATTTTGACTACATAAGAAAAAATGACGGCGGAATAGAGTGGGGCAAAGGAGAGGTTATGCGCCCTCAAACAACGCTTGCCAAGCAACTGGCCCAATATGTAGTGCTGTACAGCCCTATCCAAATGGCAGCAGACTTACCTCGTAATTATGAGAATAATTTACCGGCGTTTCAGTTTATTAAAGACGTCCCTACAGATTGGTCTCATAGTAGAGCGCTTCAAGGGGAAGTGGGCGAATATATTGTAATGGCGCGTAAAGCGAGCAAGCACACATCCTACTCTGAAAACGATTGGTTTGTTGGTGCGATTACGAATGAAGAAGCCAGAGAGTTATCATTGCCACTAACCTTTCTAGAGGAAGATCAACAGTATGAAGCGCAGCTCTATCTGGATGGAGAGAAAGCGCATTGGAAAACAAACCCCTACGCAATGAACATCGAGAAAAAGGTAGTGACGTCTGCTGATGTCTTGTCATTAAAGCTTGCGCCATCGGGGGGAGGAGCGATACGCTTTAAATTACTATCGCAATAATAGACAGGGTGTGATGTTGGATAAGATTCAGTATTTTGATAATGCGTTGTTTGAAACGCTTAAACAGTCGGCTGAGGAAAGTCCTCGCCGACGGGCTAATTTAAACGTACATAAATCTTATACCGACATGGTACAGCGTTTGTTTATTGCAATGATGCCTGACTCCTACGTGCGGCCTCACCGACATGTACAGCCTCATAAATGGGAGTTCTTCATGGTGGTAGAGGGCGAGTTGGACATTCTATTTTTCAGCGACGATGGCGAAGTTGAAAACAGAATAACGCTAACGGCTCGTGGAGAGACCTGCGGAATTGAGATTCCTCCTAATACCTGGCACGCAACGGTGTGTCATAGCCCAGTAGTTTTCATGGAAGTTAAACAGGGTCCTTACGAAGTCACCGATGATAAAGGCTTTGCAAGCTGGTCTCCTGAAGAAGGAAACGACCAGGTCCCCAATTTTCTAGCATCACTGAAGAAAGCGGCGGTGGGTGATAGCGTAGCCTTTTAAAGGCACTTCTTGTCTAATCACGCACTCATAGCATGCTTTAGGCACTTTCCTTTTTGGAAAGTCATTGCTATTGCTTATCTACATGGTATGGTTAAGGATAAGTGACAGAAGGCCGCTGCTAAGTTTTTGAAAAGCACCGAAGCCTCAACATTTAGCTTAGTCGCGGCACAGGGTCGTTTGTACAAGCACATTGTGAAAAGAGAATTATCATGCAAAACGTTTCAACTGGTTATTTTTATAATTTTAATTACTGATTGCACCTGACCGTCGGTGTTCAGGGGCAAGTATTGGCTTCTGGGCACTGCAGGTAGAACGTTTTGCAAAAGCCCAGAAGGTATCACCATCTGGGCTTTTTTAATGCCCGTAATTCTCGGTAAAAGACAATGAAAGAAATCACACTAGGTGACATCAGAAAGCAGCACAGAGTTAAACAGGAAGTAGTAGCAATGGCGTTATCGGTCACAGCTTCTGGTGTAAGTAAGTTGGAATCAAAACGTATTCAGGACGTTTCACTTCAACGTGCGGCTGCATATTTAGCTGCGGTTGGCGGGAACATGAAAATTGAAGTAACTATGCCTGATGGCGCTACTTTACAAGTAGGGTAGTAGGGCGTGTTAATTTGTTGCTGCATAAATGCACAGCAAGGAACGACAAATCCTAGTTTTAATACCAGTCCTCATAGATAATTACCCACTCAGCGAGACTTAAAATGTTCGTAATCGCGGCGTGTTACCGCAGGTAAAAATATGGCTAATCCAACCACTTCCGGGTTGGACTTGCCATGTTATTGATTACTTTTTATTACAAGTTCGCACTACGTATCCTAGTGATAGTATGCCGCGCTATTTTCTCTAAAGCGGCGTGACGTAGCAAACGTGTGTAGCCATTCGTTAAAGGAAATACCTCGCGCACTCTGCTCATGATAAAATGGGCTAGGTGAGGATACTGGGAAGGCATTATCTTCACAAAAATCGTTTAGCACCATGTGGCAGGTGCCTTCACCAAGGTAAAATTGATAATTCCAAGTGAAAGCTGACAGCGCATGAAGTGACGCATTAGCCTGAAGCTGCCAGCCAAGTATGTAGCCTAAATCAGATTCTGTTACACCCCATGTCGTTGGGTCTAAATTACCTCTAGAGACCTGATCAGAGATTTTAGAAAACTGAATTTGAACAATGTCGGTTCCTGTTGAATATTGCGCAAAACGGTTCCAAGGGTACTGATAAGCTAATCGCAGCATCACCTGCTTATTGAGCGTTAGATGGTTAAAATTGCCAATCAGTGATTGGAAATTACGTGGTAGTGTATCTTCTATCCCCCATGGCCCTTGATAGTTTAGGACTGTTTGCGTAAAGCCTCGGGATATAACACCAAGCGACGCATCAGCGAAGAGGGCAACCTTTGTGCGACCAAACAGCGATTGGAAGTAGGGGAAGTTGAACGTTGCACCATAACCGCCCGCACTGCTTCCACTGAGTAGAACTTTGTTGGGTGATAAATCATCGTTGTTCAGTTTTTCTTTAATCCACTGCATAACAACTAGCGCGTTGTCGTGACCACGGTGCTTTAAAGTAACTTCGGCACCAGGTAGACCTGTAACGATACCAAGCTCGTCAACGTACTGCGTGTCTTTTGAGCCTAAGTGTAGGTCGCCAGTACAGTAGGGAATGAAAACTTTTGACCAAGTTTGAAAAGGGTTCTCTTGTGTATCTTCAAATATTCCGCCTGAAATAAATGGCGTATTTTCGATTACGGCTGATGGGTTATATGCGGCTCGCGACATCGGGTTGTCGTCAAACTCAAGCTGCATTGACGCTAAGCAAGTGGCACTGTCCCAGCAGGCGCCGCCACCATTGAAGTAGATAAGTAGGTTATCACTTTCTCCTTGTTCGAAATAAAACGAGAATGGGTTGGGTGCTAACCCCTCTGGTCCCGGTAAAGCGGGAAGAGAACATGATGGGTAAACGGTTTTTTCACCGCCGCCAGGTACTGATACCACCACCTCATTTTCAGGAGTGATTTGCTCCCATTGTGCAAAGGCATTATGGGCACAGAAACTCAGTGCCATTACAGCAAAATAGCGAAAACGTTTAGCGTAAGAATGCATAAACAATTCCTTTTGACATAGATAAACATGGTTTGAATAGTAAGTTTGATTCGGCTGTTATGAGAAAATTGAACTTCCTGAAACTTTCTCAATCGATCTCATTAGCGCGTAACTAAGACAATTCATAGCGAGCGCTATACATTCATGATCGTGAATTGCGCCACGAACTGTGGCTATAGCCTACGCACTAGGTTATAGCATTTATCCACTCTGTCTAGCGTTGATGTGGCGTTTTAAAGCATTGAATAAACATATTTTTACGACTAATCGCTTTAACTAAAATACTTCTGGGTTAAAATATAGCTAAATCGATTACAAGGAGTCTTACATGGCCGTTCACGAAATTACCCACCCGCTTATTGCGCACAAACTAGGGCTTATGCGATACGCTAAAATTAGCAGCAAAGACTTTCGCGAGCTTGCCTCTGAAGTAGGGAACCTTCTGACTTATGAAGCAACGCGAACACTGCCTACGGAAAAAGCGACGATTAAAAGCTGGTCGGGGGATGAGGTAGAAGTAAGACAAATTAAAGGTAAGAAAATAACTGTTGTCCCTATTCTTCGTGCTGGCTTGGGTATGCTTGAAGGCGTACTGGAACTTATTCCAAATGCGAAGATTAGTGTAGTCGGTCTGTACCGTGATGAAGATACACTGCAGCCAGTTGCCTATTTTGACAAGGTAGTAAAAAACATTGATGAACGTACCGCACTGATTGTTGACCCCATGCTGGCAACAGGCGGTACGTTGATTGCAACAATCGACCTTCTGAAAAAGAAAGGCTGTCGAAGAATAATGGGACTTTTCCTTGTTGCTGCGCCTGAAGGCATTAAAGCCGTTGTTGAAGCACACCCTGATGTTGATATCTTTACCGCCGCAATCGATGATAGATTGAATGAGAAAGGCTATATACTACCGGGATTAGGAGATGCTGGAGACAAAATCTTTGGCACGCGCTAAAAGCGAAAATCTCTAAAAATTAAGCCATTGAGCAATTTGTTACATAACTCATCGAATTAGCGCTAAATTTCACGCGTTAAACGTTTAAGTTAATGATATAGTCAGAGGGTAGTCAGAGCGCACGCTTGCTACCCTTTTTGGTTTTTAAATCTGGGTAGTTAGTTTCGTGAAAAGAGCTAAAAATAATGAATAAAACAAAACTTACCCTAAAAGATGTTGCTGAACAGTTGGGCGTTTCAACGGCAACCATTTCAAATGCATTTAACCGCCCGGACCAATTATCAAAAGCGAAGCGCGAAGAGATTTTAGCGCAGTGCAAAAAGATTGGTTACAGCGGCCCCAATAAAGCAGCACAGATCCTCAGAAAGGGCACATCAAATATTGTGGCTTTAGTATTAGCCGACAGCATTTCATATATGGTGAGTGACCCCGTCGCGAGTACTTTTATTAAAGGTGTTTCTTCTGCGCTTCAAGAAAATGGCAAGCATTTGTTACTGTACGCGGGCGACTCTGACAGCATTCTTGATGTTGTAGATTTTGTTGATGGTTTTATCTGTTACGGACAACCGCGCAACAGCAACTTGGTAGCGGAGTTGGCAGTGTCGCCAAAACCTGTGGTCACCGTTGACTTTGATATCGAAGACAAGCCATCTATTAATATTGATAACGAAGAGGCGGCCTATCGCGTTGCGTCTCATGCGTTAAATGAAGGTGACAATGTGGCAATCTTTGGGCTTCGCCTGATTGACTCGCCTTCTACATGTCGTATTTACGATAGTCCGTTGATTGACGTAGACAGCTCAATTGCTCACCGTCGACTTGATGGTTATTTAAGGGCCGCTGAAGAAAAGAACATCACGGTAAGCAATGAGCGTATTTGGCACCTTCCAGAAAGTGACAGACACTTTGCAAGACAGGCAGCCAAAGAAGTCCTGACCAGCTCTCCAAGACCTAATGTGGTTTTGTGTATGAGTGACATTATAGCCCTTGAGCTACTTCACTTAGCCTTGGATATGAATATTAAGGTACCGGAAGAGCTGAAAATTACAGGGTTTGATGGTATTGGGGAAGCCGAGCGTGCGCGCCCGCGTCTTACTACAGTTTGCCAATCCAGCAGTGGCAAAGGCGTAGAAGCAACAAAAGCACTGCTTAATCAAGTAACAGCAAAGAGTACGCTGCCTTTTGAATTGCAAGTCGGCGAGACGGTATAGGCTGAGCCAAGAGGTTCAGCCCGCGTTAAATAAGGTAGATTGCTTATCAAAGTTTAACGAGCAGCGATTAAAAAATGCGGCAAGTTTCTTTTCTTCAAAAAGATCGCCGCTTTCCTTCAAAGAAGCGGGCTGATTGAGTGCCGGTGGCGGGAATACACCATAGCCAGACAACAAACAGTGCCACGACGTAGTGCTGAAATGTCGACTAATACCTTGCCGCTTTATTTCCTCAACAATATCCCCTTTTCTGTACCACACATCAAGTAAACTTAGCAGTGATTCGGACAGATTCATGTTAGCTCTGTTGTCTCTCCAATAGTCACTGTCGTTGCGCCCGTTTAGCTTGTAATGACACACGATATAATCTCGGACGCGTTCAAAGCGCTCTGAAACTTCCTGATTAAACGCCTGTCTCTGTTGAGCACTATTTTCGTTGAAAGAATAGTTGTCCGCGAAAAGCTCGATGCTCGTTTGAACTAGGTGTAGTGCCGTTGCTTCTAAAGGTTCAATAAACCCTTGCGACAAGCCTAGTGCAAGACAATTCTTCTCCCAATGCCTTTCACATTGACCTACACGCATAGACAAGTGCTTTGCTTCAACATCGGTATTTTCCATCCCCAATGCGCGTCGCAATTCACATTCTGCAGCGTCTTTCTCTTGGTACTGCTGACTATACACATATCCGTTTCCCGTGCGGTTGCGAAGGGGTATCTGCCAACGCCAACCGTTCGACATGGCAACCGACTCGGTTTCAACCGGTAAATTAGCGCATGCTGGTGTAGGCAACACAACGGCCGAGTCATTGAATAGGTTGTCACTAAAGTCCCTAAACGGTACGCCTAGCGTCTTTTGTAAAAGGAGTCCTGAAAAACCCGTGCAATCTATGAACAGATCTCCATCAAGTTTTTGTCCGTCTTGACAAACGAGATGTGAAATGTCGCCAGATGGTGAGGTATGCACCGATTCAATATTACCAACAACGTGATATACGCCTTTTGATTTAGCGCGCTCGCGTAAGAATCGTCCAAGTCTTAGAGAGTCAAAGTGGTAGCCGTATTCTATATCGAATGGAAAATTATGTGAGGGAAGAGGGGCAAGGTTTTTCTTTGCCAAATACCCCGCCATAAGAAACTTATCAGGTCGAGTTTCAACATCGAGACCCAGCCTTCTGGTTAAGGCATTAACGTGAAATGCTCGTTCACTAAAAACATCTAGCTGGCTAATAAAGGGGTGAGAGTAGCTGTGTGAATTATTGCCATTCCAGCCCGTGAACTTGATATTAACTTTATACGTTGCTTGGCACTCTTCCATCCAATCATACTCAGGAATATCAAGAGTTTGGAAGAAACGCTTGAGAGTAGGTGTCGAGCCTTCGCCTACGCCTATTGTGCCAATGTCTTCTGATTCTATGAGTGTGATGGTCACAGCTTGATTAGCCCAGCGGTGAGCTAAAAGGTTGGCAGCCATCCAACCTGCTGTGCCGCCTCCAGCAATAACAATTCGGTGTGGTGTTGTCATTAAAGGCTCTGCAATAAAAGAAGGGTGAAATTAAACAGTATCAGAGTTGCGCATTACTGCCACACTTTACATGGCAGTAATGCAAGGCACGTATCCACTATCTAAAGATGCGTGCCATTATTTTCGTACGTTCAAAAGGGATGGTCCCTTTTAATAGAACGAATAGTTGAGGTTTAGCATATAAGAAGGACCAAATTCGCGGCGGAGCGTAACAATGCCCGCATCATCAATGGTTTCTTCTTTCTCATCAGTCAGGTTGACGCCTTGTAACGATACTCTTAGCCCTTCCAAGTACTCAATTCCGCTATCTGCAAAATCGTAGCTAATTTGAGCATCGACTTGGGTAACGGCGTTACGAGTTGCTGGCTCAATTTTGTTTGAACCTCCACGCTGATATGTGAGGAACTCAGAACGATCGGTTGCCGCAACCCTAATCTCAAAGCCGTTCATCTCATAGTACGCTGTAATGCTGTACGTATTGTCTGATTGGCCTGGAATGGCTGTTCCATCTTCAAGCTCCGCATCTAGGATTGTTGCAGAAGCGGCAATACCAAATCCATCCAGAGAGTCAGTGAGCATTCTTAAAGGAATATTGGCTGTTAGCTCAACCCCTTTCATTTCACCTTTTAGGCCATCTTCGAAGAATGAATAGAAGCCCTGGTCTGGCGGAGTTACTAAATCGCCCACTTCGTAAGGCGTGTCTTGCGGGCCGTAGTTACCCGCAACGTCTACGATTCTGTCATGGAATCCAGGAATGAAGTAGTTAGCACCGTCATTGGTCACGTCATTCGTGAAATCAATAAGCTGGTTACCGTCGCGGGTCCAATTGACCAAATCTTTATAGAAAAGCGCAATCGAGACATAACCTTCTTCCTCGAAGTAGTTTTCAAATGAAATGTCAAAGTTGTTGGCTTCTAACGGACGAAGGGTTGGGTTACCCGTAAATTTAGACCAAGGCGACCCGAACTCTCTCACCGCCGCCTCAGAATTCTCTGTAGCAATCAGCTCAATATTTTGATCAAACTTAACAAAGCCCGATGCTTTCATTTGGTCGATACGCGCTCGACTAATGGTTTTCGATGCCGCCAAGCGCAGGTAGCGATTCTCATTAAGTTCGACACTTACGTTCAGGCTAGGCAGGAAGTGAGAGTAATCGTCGCCATCGGTAATAACACAGTCCGCATCAACCACTTGGTTGCCATCGTCGTCACACACGGCAAAGTTCGGGCCTACAATACCAATGAAACCCGTTGAGCTTTGGTCCGTTTGTACATATTGTGCACCCACGTTACCTTTTACATTGAAACCTTGAACTTCAGTCTCAAAGTCTAGCTGGGCGTATAATGTAGTTACTTCTTCATCAATGGTGTAGGTATCACCTAAACGATCAGGCTCTAGAAGCCCTGCATCATTAAGCGTATATTCACCATCGTTGTAGGGGGCAAAGCCGTCGTAGGCTACAACGTAACCCATGCCAGCCCAGGTTAAGTCAGCTAAGCCGTTGTACAGATACTGCTCAGGGATCGCTTCAGAAAATGGATAAGATGATGCGGTTGCGAAGAAACCTTTGTTATCTTTTGCTTTGAATCGGTCGTTATAGTTTACGCCGGCCGTAAAAGTGTTGAAGATTCCCCAATCTACATAACCAACTGCCTCAAAACGTATTGTGGTCAGCTCTTCTTCAAAATCAGCAAAGTTCAGGAAACCATCTTGGGCGTTGAAATAGCTGTAAGGTTGACCATTTGCCTGTAGAACATCGGTGATAAACTGATCGGCAATGTTAGCCATACCGCCCCCCCAAACTTGAGGACCCGCAAGCTGTAACATGGTGGGATCAGAGAATGCATCAAGGCCGCTACTGCCGGTAAAGTAAATACCATCAGTGCTCATTTCGAATTGACGTGAACCTAGTTGCCCTTCGCCGAGCGCACCAGAACGCGCTAAACCAGCGTATGATTCACCACGCAAGTCACGTTTGTTCGACTCACTGTCTGCCACGTCTAAAGTAAGAGACCACTCATCGGTTATGTCGTATTTGATATTTAAACCGAAGGTTTGAAGCTCGCCATCTTTTTGCGCGGGATCTGTACGCAGTACTGGATTCGCGTTAACTTGCGTGCCCGAGTTGTTAATGCCTGTACCGCTTACATTTGCCGCAGCGAAGGGTTCGATGAAACCGCGAATAACACCTGAGTCGGAATAATCAATATCTAGCGCATCAAAAACAATGTCTAGTCTATCGGTGGGACGCCATTGAAGAATGGCTGAAATCGTGTCGCGTTCTAGCACGCGGCTAATGGCCTGAGTGTCTAAACCAAACGGAAGCACCTGACCATCGTCATTCTCACCATATCCCCAAACACCGTATTTTCTCTCGTTTCTGGGGGACTCCGTTGATGCAATGGCAAGTGCGAGACCCACAGTGTCATCGGCAAACTTTTCTACAAAGGAAAGGGCAAAACGGTTGCCGCTATTGTCGAACTCTGGGTTATCTGAATCGTTGCCACCAAGTTCGTAGACCCCAGTGACGGTAAGGGTTTCCTGGGCTGCTAGAGGGCGTACTGTTTGCAAGTCTACTGTACCGCCAATACCTTGGACAATAAGCGAAGCGTCAGAGGTTTTGTAAATTGTGGCACCTGTCATGATTTCAGCAGGGTATAAGTCGTACTCTACGCCACGGTTATCGCCAATACCGATAAGCTCTCGTCCGTTCAGCGAGGTGCCGGTAAAGTCTTCTTTGAAGCCACGTACCGAAATACCAGACGTTCGTCCCCCAACGCGCTCGCCTGAAAGGCCTGGCAAGCGGGCAAGTGATTCTGCGATTGAAGAGTCTGGAAGCTTACCAATGTCTTCTGCGGAAATGGCCTCAACAATGGAGTCGTTGTCCATTTTCACCGCTTGGGCGCGCATCAAAGAGCCTCGAATCCCCGAAACTTGAATAATTTCTACTTGTTCGTCGTCTGGTGTGTCTTGTGCTACTACTGAACCGCTGTTAAGGGCGGCGGTAATTGAAATAGCGATTAACGCAGGTTTAAACGTACTGGTGTGCTTCATGAGTCATACCTTGCTGAGTGTGTTAAACAAAGGTTTTATTATTTACAACGTTTTAACAATAGTGGTTGTTTTACTCATACGCAAGTGTTTTCTTAATTGTTTAAGAAAAGTGTTTTCAAATATAGGGCATAAACGGCTACTCGTGGCTAGCAAGAATGCTTAATGCTTTTTCTTGCTACCTCTAAATAGTACCGAGAAAGTTTGGATAACGCCGATTGAAATCTGGCAAAGAGCAGAAGGGGGAGTGGCAAATTTTTTAGAGAATGAGAAGCGGACAATAAATGCTATAGCCCGCAACAGATATGAGGTTCAATGACCGCTTATGTTAGTTAGGTTACTTGACGTTGGGGTTTAGTCCCAAACCAGTTCTTTAAAATGCTTGCGACACATTGATTCATAGGTGTCGTTGCCGCCAATTTGTACTTGATCACCATTTTTTACTGCATTGCCATTTTCGTCTAAACGCACCACGAAACTTGCTTTTTTACCGCAATGGCAAACGGTTTTTAGTTCAGATAGTTTATCTGCCCAAGCCAGCAAATAATGACTGCCTTCAAAGGTTTCACCTAAAAAGTCGGTACGCAGGCCGTAGGCTAGTACCGGCACATCAAGTTCATCAACTACGTCCACTAGCTGCTTTACTTGTGCCTTTGTTAAGAACTGTGCTTCGTCAATAAAAATGCAGTCGGGCTTTAACGCTTCGCAGTCTTTGCTTATTGAGGCAAACAAATCATCGCCTTTTGCGTATAGCTTGGCATCTGCTTGTAAGCCGATACGAGAAGTGACTTTCCCAACGCCGTACCGATCATCTAGCGCTGCGGTATAAATCACCGAATGCATACCGCGTTCACGGTAGTTATAAGCTGATTGGAGGAGTGATGTAGACTTCCCTGCGTTCATTGCAGAGTAATAAAAATAAAGTTGAGCCATGGTTATTAGTAGTTTTCGTTATACCAAGAAATAAGGTCGTTGGCGTTCATTGGTCTAGCGAAGTAAAAGCCTTGCAAATAGTCGGTTCCAAGCTGGGACAAATGTTGCCTTTGCTGCTCAGTTTCGATGCCCTCTGCAATGGTTTTACAGCCAAACTCTTTAGCCATTAAAAGTGTTGCTCTTATTATGGTATCACTCTCTTCAGAGCTATTCTGTATAAAAGAGCGGTCAATTTTAATAAAATTGAATGGCATAGATTGAAGACGGTTTAAAGATGAATAACCTGTACCAAAGTCATCAATTGATATTTTGACATCACGGGCTACGAGTTCGCTCACTCGTTTAGTCACCAGATCTTTATCAATAGCGAATACGCTTTCAGTTATTTCTAGATAGAGGCGTTCTGGTGAAATTTTAGTTGTGCTGAGGGCATTGTCTAAAACTTTAAAGAAGCTGTCATCGAGCAGCTGCGCGACTGATACATTTATCGACATTGCGAGGCCGGGTTTGAACTGCCAATGTGAAAGGTCGATAAGCGCTCTATTTAATACCCACGCACCTATTTCAGGCATTAGCCCGCTGCGCTCTGCAAGGGGGATAAACACCGCAGGAGAGATGTTTTCTCCGTCGCAGTTCCACCGTAAAAGCGCTTCTACTGACGACAAGGAGTTTGTCGTGACGTCAATGATAGGTTGATAAAAAACAGTAAACTCACTATTTTCAATGGCTAATCTTAAGCGTTCACAAAGGCGCTGCTCTCGCTTTATTTCGTTGTGCAACGTTTCATTAAATACGCCAATAGAGCCTCTTTGCTTACGCTTTTGATCATACATAGTCAGGTCGGCCTGTTGAATTAAATCAACAGCGCTGTCGCCATGAATGGGGAACATAGCGATGCCGATAGTGGCGTCTAACGTTACCTGATTGTCGTTCGCGATAATGGGAATAGTGACGCCACTGCGCATAGCGTGTGCTACGGCCTTTGCGGTATCAACATTAGCATAAGGAATTACGGCGACGAATTCGTCTCCTCCCCATCTTCCCAGGTGATTTTCTTCTGTATAGTTACGAAGTCTGTTGGCAATTTCGGCAAGGACAATATCGCCGACTTTATGTCCTAAACTGTCGTTAACTTGCTTGAATCCGTCTAAGTCGATAAATAGAAGGGCGAGCGAGTTATCAAGGGCACGTGTGGTGTCAATCAAATTGTTGAGATGCTTGAGAAAGCCATTGCGATTAAGCAAATTTGTCAGTGGATCTCTGTTAGACAACCGATATAAATCCGCCGTTCTTCTTTCCACTTCCGCTTCAAGGTTGGCGTTAGATGCATCGAGCTTTTCGTTTGAAGCTATGAGTAGTTTGTTTACTTTAACTGTTTCACTACGCTCAATACGCATCTGTTCCATCAAACTATTATTCTTAGCTTTAAGGTGTAACGTACTGATGAAAAAGCGATGGTAGCGAAAAGCACTGGCGAAAATACCAAACCAGAAAACCAAGCCAAGCACACCTAAAATAAAAAATTTCCCGCTAGCATCTATTAACGCACATAACGACATGGGTACAAGAAGAGCAGTAGAGTAGAACCCGACGAGTTTTATGTTAGGAGACAGGACGGTTCCAGCTCCGCCGGACATCGCGGCGAGTACAACCATAGTCGCTGCTAGTTCGACAGTTGCCATGGATGAATAGAAAAGCACAGAGTAAAGCGCCCAAATACAACCCGTAACATAAAGCCCGGTCGAAAACCGAATCAAAGCAGGGCGCGGGTTATAAGCTTTTCCTGCCAAATTAGTGCGCCAATATAATGCATCAATTAGCCTCAGAAGTGAGACGCACACCATTACTCCCCAAATCTGTAGTTTATTTGCAAATGTTGAAGGGGAGTCGCTTTCAAAGAAAAATACCAGGCCAGAAAAGGCAAATATCGTCATCAAGAAGCCGACAAAGCTATTGCCAATTAGCATGTCGGTTGTGTCTCGTTCTATTTCAGTTTGTGATATCGATTCTTGATACGTGTTCAACCGGATAAAGCCTTAATTACATTGTGATTCAAATTTAATGCATTACTTCAAAAGCAAATTTAGTCGTACAGAGTAGCGGGAAGCGTACAAACTTAAGTGCACTAAATGATTGTAGTATAGGCTAAATATAATGCATATGACGGGGGCATTTTAAAATTCGACTAAAGCAACCCGCTTTTAGTCTATCTATGTTTTTCACAGTTCGTTCTAAATACCTGAAAGTGTAGTGCTCTTAATCGATATTGCTTTTTATTTCTTATCAGCGATGTGAACCGCTAAATATAGCTAAAACTTAAGTATACAAAAGTTAAATAAGGCGCTGCGCAAGAGTAAAAACTTTTCACAGGATGTTTACAATGTTGTTCCTTTGTTATAAATTCTTAATCGATTAAGTTTAAATTGTGCTACCGCCTCCCTACGTTAAAGGGACAGAGGCTACCTTGGATTTAACAAATTCAACACATTGTCGGAGAAAAAATGAACAAAAATCACACACTCAACGCTTTGACCCTAGCGATTTTCGCCGCTTTTTCGGGCTCGGTTATCGCGCAGGAATCATCAACAGCTGATGCTGACGCAAAGTCGAAAGAAAAATTCGAACAGATTGTGGTTACCGCTGCACCGGGTGGTGCAACAATGCAAGAAGCTAGTGTTTCTGTAAGTGCATTCGACGAAGACGATATTCTTAAACTAGCTCCTCGTTCTACCGCTGAGGTATTTCGCGCGTTACCCGGTATTCGTGCCGAGTCTTCAGGCGGTGGCGGTAACGCAAATATTACTATTCGCGGTATTCCACTTGCGACGGGTGGTTCTAAATTCTTGCAAATCCATGAAGACGGTTTACCTGTTTTAGAATATGGTGATATTAACTTTGGCAATGCCGATAACTTTTTACGCTACGACTGGTCAGTAGCGAATGTGGAAGCAGTACGCGGTGGTTCAGCGTCAACATTCGCAAGTAACTCGCCAGGCGGTGTTATTAACTTGATCAGTAACACGGGCGAAGTAGGTGGCGGTGCCATTGGAACGTCATTTGGCGTCGATTACGAAGAGTTTCGTTTAGATTTTCGCTATGGCGGTGAAATTAGCGACGACCTTTACTACCACATTGCTGGCTTTGCCCGTGGTGGAGAGGGCCCGCGAGAAACGGGATACAATGGCGACCAAGGCGGTCAGGTTAAGTTCAATATCACTAAGATGCTAGATAACGGTCACATCCGTTTCTTCTATAAAAACCTTGATGACAAAGTATCAACATACCTTCCTTCTCCGGTATTGGTGAAAGGCGATGGTGAATATGGCCCGGTACCTGGTTACGATGCCAGCTCACAGGCATTAAACTCAGCTTACAACACAAATATTTCTACTTTTGACAGCTTCGGTAATCCGGAAAACCGTGACGTTCGCGACGGCATCGAGTCAAAAGTAAACTCATTTGGTGTAGAAGTAGACTTGGAAGTGGCTGAGAATTTGTTCTTATTAAACAAATTCCGTATTTCAGATATTTCTGGTGGCTTCATCGCGCCATTTACTGACGGTTTCCCTGCAGGCCCAGGTGATGTTTCAAACTTTGCTTCAGCACTTTGCGCTGGTGCAACCGACGGTGATGGCAATGCGCTAAATTGTGACAGCACAAGCGTAGTATTAGCCAACGGCCCAGGCGCAGGTGAAGTGTATACGGGTCAAGCATTTACAAATCTTCAGTTTGACACGCGAATTAACGACCTTGGCAACATGATCAACGATTTCAGTTTGCGTAAAGAGTTTGATAACGGTATCGACCTAACAGTAGGTTACTACTACTCAAATCAAGACATCGCTACAAGCTGGTCAAGCTGGCAGACATTTATACAAACTCTAGACGGTGACAATTCACAGCTTCTAACAATTACAGATGGCGATGGCGTGGAACTTGTTTCAAACGGTTTATTGTCACCAAGCTTCCTTTCGTGGGAGTGGGACTTAAACTATGTAACAAAAGCGCCGTACATGAACGTTGGTTTTGAATTTTCAGATAACATTCTTATTGATGCATCGGTACGTCATGACACGACCGAAGCTTCAGGTGAACTCATCAGCTCGTGCTGCGGCGGAAATGCTGACTTCGACCTAAACGGTAACGGAACTATTGAGCAAATTGAAGATGCTTCAGCAATCAACAGCGGCTTCGTTAGCGGTGGTGTTATCAACTTAAATCGCGCAGGTGCGTCATCTCAAATTGTTGATTACAGCGCGAATAATACGTCTTATTCAATCGGTGGTTCGTACCTGCTAAGCGCCAGTCAGACATTTTTTGCCCGTTACTCAAAAGGTGGCCGTGCCATTGCTGACCGCCTACTTCAAATTGGCGGTACGTTGAACGCGGATGGTAGCCTAACAAGCACAACTTCAGGTTACGACACAACCAAGCAGTTCGAAATTGGTTACAAGTACGGTACTAAAGACCTAATGGTTAACGCTACTTTGTTTGATACTGTTACTGAAGATACGCAAGCAGAAGTAACAAGTGGTCTAACTTTCATGCGTGAATACGAAGCAACTGGTCTTGAGCTAGAAGGTCGTTGGAATGCAACTGACAATTTTGTGATGTCAGGTAACTTAACATGGACAGATGCTGAAATCAGTAAAGATGTTAATGACCAATCGCTCGTAGGAAATACGCCTCGACGTCAAGCTGATTTGATCTGGACTATTACACCTGAGTATGTCACTGACAATTGGTCAGTTGGTGCTTCGCTGCAAGGTTCGACAGAGTACTACGTACAAGATAATAATGACCTGAAACAAGAAGGCTATAACCTTGTAAACTTATTCGCTACGTATTGGGTTAATGACCAGTTTTCAGTGTCGTTAAACATGAACAATGCTACAGACGAATTTGTAGTAACTGAAGTAGAAGGAACACCTTTTGGAGAGATTTCAACAGGTGATTATGTCCGCGGAAGACCGCTAAATGGTCGTACTACGGTACTGTCGCTTAAATATATGTTCGACTAACGAGCAAATATCTAGTGCGAAGATACTAGTTATTGTTCAATTAACGCCCGCAATTGATGCGGGCGTTTTCTATTTATTCACTCTCCGCGGCTTTGAGTAGCTGAAGCTGCTTGGCGATTGCTGCAGAAAGTCGGTCAATTAAGTGGCTATGTTTCTTATGAATAACGTGTACCAATTCGTGTTCCACTAGAGGTATATACTCAATTCCAGATTGATCGAAAATGGCTTCTTCAAAATAGTCACTCGGTAAAATAGCGTAGTCAAATCGCCCGTTGAGCAGTAAATTTATGACGTGGTGAAAGTCATCAAATTCAAAGATGTTGGCATTTAACTCGCCAGGTTTGGCGTGCATATTGAAGAAAAATCGGGTAGTGACGGCTATTGCCTTATCTGGTTGTTGAATGATGCTTTTACTGCACTCAGCTCCCCGTATACACAATAGAAATGATGTGCCATGAGACAGTGCTGGAGGAACAATTACAATGTTATTGTCAGGCTGAGACACTACGTCATAGCGAGTAATATCTGCATCTGTCATTCCTTCATTCAAAAGCCGTAAGCCTCTTTCCCCACCCACTTTTTCGAATGTAACCTCAATGCCGATATCTTGATACGCACGTGCTATTAGGGGTTTATAGAAGCTACTTACTCGAGGATGAGTTAATTCTCCAATGACGAAGTTAGTATCATCGTGCTGGGCACTGGCGTTTGAATTGAAAAGCAGCGACGAGATAAAGAGAATAAAAAATGTTGAAACGGTCTGAAAGAAATCAGAGCGTATCGTTTTCACAACACAAATCCTTGTTAAAGGAAATAACGATAATCTAAGGGTAGAGTATGAACTGAACAATGAAAAGTGAATGTGAGTGACCCTAAACAAAAAGCCCCATCTCAAGGACGGGGCTTTATCAAGGACGCTGTTGTCTTTTATTGCTTACGCAGCGTTTTGACCGCCATCGATTGCTTTAAGCGTTTGAGACGCTGGAACAAGTTCCATATCGAACGTATATTCGTCTACACGAACTGCTAGCTTGCGCTTTTCGTTGTAGTCGTGAAGCTTAGCGGCTTCATCAGCAGTTACCACGCCTTTTTCTTGAAGCTTGTTAAGTGCATGTTCAAAAGAAATGAACGGCACTACAGGCTCTTTGCGAAGTGCTTTTTGCACTTTGCCAAGAAGGTGCGCTACCGCGTGCTTCGCTTTAAACGCTTGTTCGTTAATGTCGTTGCCGTCTCCCGGCGTAACGCGAACAAGGTGAGTAAGCTGCTCTTTAACGCTGTTATCTTGCATAGACGCAATAGAAAGCTCACGCACTAGGTCATCGCTAATACCTGCAACACTGTTGGTGTAGGTGTTGGTAAGAAGACGCATTAAACCACGTGTCGCCGTATTCGGGAAATTGTTGATGAAGTTAACAATTGCCTGATCAGCTTGTTGTAAAGACCACTGCATCGCGTATTCGAAATACGGTAGCGCAAGTTTTCTGTCTTCAATGCGCTGCTCGTAGAAACGAATCGCTGCCATTGCACCGTATAGGTAGCTCATTACGTCACCTAGACGTGCTGATAAAAGCTCAGCTTTCTTAAGGTCACCGCCTAATACTGCAAGTGACAAGTCAGCAAGTGGAGCTAGTTTTGCAGAGATGCTGTTAACACGCTTCTCATACTTGCGAACTTCTGGTAATGCAGATTCGCTCTCGCGTAGGAAAGGAAGGTAGCCCTTACCTAGGCTGCGGAACGCATTTTTAACGCTGAAGCCAACCGTCTTACGAAGTACTTTGTTGAACTCTGCATCCGCTGAACTTTCGTTGCTGTGGATTAGGTCAACCATGTCTTTCAAGTACGGGTGGCAACGCATTGCACCTTGACCGAAGATCATTAGGTTACGGGTAAGAATGTTTGCACCTTCTACCGTAATCGCGATAGGAAGCGCAGCATAGCCGCCCGCTAACGTATTCTGAGGGCCGCGTTGAATCGCTTTACCTGCCTGGATGTCCATAGCAGAGTTCATCACATCACGACCTAGTTCAGTCATGTGATACTTAGCAATAGCGGTGACTACTGATGGCTTCACGCCTAGGCCTAGACCTTCAGTTGTAAGAACACGCATAGCCTCAAGTAAGAAAGTCTTACCCGCGATGTCTGCCATTTTCTCTTGAATACCTTCAAAACGACCAATTGGAAGACCGAATTGCTCACGTACGAAAGAATACTCAACCGTGCCTTTAAATGCAGATTGTGCAGTCGCTACGCCCATTGCTGGAAGTGAAATACCACGACCTGCACCTAGACAGCTAACTAGCATCTGCCAGCCACGACCAATGTTCTTTTGACCACCAATGATGAAGTCCATAGGAATGAACACATCTTGACCACGAGTAGTCCCGTTGTAGAAGCGTACACCCATTGGGTCGTGACGGTTACCAAGTTCAACACCTGGGTGAGACTTAGGTAGAAGGGCACAGGTAATGCCAAGCTCTAGTTTGTCGCCAAGTAGTTGGTCTGGATCGAATACTTTAAATGCAAGACCAAGTACTGTAGCAATTGGTGCAAGTGTAATGTAGCGCTTGTCCCAGCTTACGCGTAAACCAAGCACTTCTTCGCCGTTGAATTCGCCTTTAGTCACGATAGCCGCGTCAGGAATAGCACCTGCGTCAGAACCTGCTTCAGGGCTGGTAAGCGCGAAGCACGGAATATCGCGACCGTCTGCTAGACGAGGTAGCCAGTAATCTTGTTGCTCGGTCGTACCGTAGTGCATAAGAAGCTCGCCTGGACCTAATGAGTTAGGAACCATTACGGTTACTGCAATTGCACCGCTTTTCGCTGCGATAGTGGCAACAATTGTAGAGTTTGCATACGGGCTGAACTCAAGACCACCAAATTTCTTTGGAATGATCATAGAGAAGAAACGGTTCTTACCTAGGAAGTCTAAAACGTCCTGAGGAATGTGCTTGCCGTTGCCTAGTTCAAAATCATCGATCATGTTCAGCAACTCGGTTACTGGACCGTCCATGAATGCTTGTTCTTCTGCGCTCAGTTTTGCCTGAGGGATATCGCGTAGCGCCTGCATGTCAGGCTTACCCTGATAAATAGAAGATTCAATCCACACATCGCCTGCATCTAAGGCTTCTTGCTCTGTGATTGAAATTGGGGGTAATACTTTCTTTAAGCTAGTTCTGATACTCATAATAACTCATCCGCTCATCTGACCAGTTGTTTAGGTTAATACTACACCTTATTTAAAAAAGATCAAATTTTGTAAAAATTATCAAATAATCATGTGGTTATATAAACTATCTGCGTCTTTTGTATACGAAAGTGTGATGCAAGGGATTAACATTGCTGATATTTAATGGTCAAAAAACGCTCTGCTTGTTGTGTCACCTTGATGTAGAAACACTATACCTGCGGTAACACGCCGCGATTACGAACATTTTACCTCTCGCTGTGTGGGTAATTATCTATACGGACTGGTATAGAACCCGCTTTTTCGTGCAGCTGTCCGTTAACTGTATTCATCTAAACTCTGTTTGTTCGTTTTAATCAGAGGCATTGTCTTTTATAGTGAGCGCTCTTTAACATGGAGAAGTAATTAAAATGCGCCGTCTTTCATCATTTTTCGCTAAGTTCCTTATTGGAAGTGCAGCTATAACAAGCTTGGGTTTTTCTGGACTAGCATCAGCCAACGGATATGCAGTGGCAAATATTGGCTTTGGCAATGTAGATACTGAAGTAGATAATGAGTCTGATATTAGCTATTCAGCTGCTTTAGGCTATCAATTTCATCGTCAGTGGTATGTAGAAGGTGGCTATATCTCTTTTATTGATACAGATAACGACGAACAATCAATCTCATCTAAAGGCCCTTATTTGGCGTTACTAGGTAAAGCGAGTAGCCAGAAAGGTGAGCTGTATTATAAATTAGGCGTGGCAAGCGTTGACATCGAGCACGCGTCGATAGATAGCTCTACCTGTGGCCCAGAAGCCGCTGTGTGTGGATACGATGACACAATTATTGCAGGATTAGCTGGGCTAGGCTTCGATTATTACTTAGGCTTACAGTCGATGCTACGCGTGGAATACACCTACTTTGGTGGCAAAGATGATTTTTCTGCGCATATTGTAAATTTAGGTTTTCGCTACAACTTTTAGGTTGTAGTTATTAACTCGCATAGACGTTTTAAATATAGGCCGTAGATAAATCCAAAAATCGTTTGATTGTGTAAAAATAGATAAATTCTCAACAATGGATTTACAATGAAAAACGAATTAGACAGCAAGTTCTTACTTCAGGTTTTCGACAAGATCCGCCAGCATGGCGCGAAAGAAGGTGAACAGTATAAGCTTAATGGGATCACTGCGTTTACAGATCACGATGGCTATACGCTTTACATTGAAGACGTTAATGTGAAGCTGCAGTTCGGCTTTCACAATCAATACCATTTTGACTATGACTCAAAAGAGCAATATGAATCGTTTGAGAAAAAGTTGAAGCAAATCGATAAAGAATATTAGTGACCTGATTTCAGTTTGTATTGATAACAAGTAATATGTTTCTTAAGCAGAGAAAGCAAGTATGGGCTCTCTCTGCTTAAGCGATTCTATTTATCGCAAGGGCACTGTGGGCTGTCTGTCTCAATTAGCCCCACCAAAAACCTTCTGCTACAATGCTGCCCACTTCGTTTCAAAGGATACAGACATTGGCGGCGGCAATTAAAGCTCCTAAATTTAAACTAGCATTTTTAGGCCCTAAGTTTTGGCCTGTATGGTTAGGTGTTTTCGTTCTTTATACGATTACATGGTTGCCTTTACCCGTGATACGCGCTATCGGTGGCGGTACCGGTAAACTTATCGCATTAATTGTTCCTAAACGGGCAAAAGTCGCAAAGCGTAACTTGACGCTCTGGAACCCTACACTTTCCGCCAGTGAAGTAGAGGCGCTTTACAAAGAAAATGTGCGGCGTACAGGCATGGCGCTATTTGAAACTGCTATGGGATGGTGGTGGCCTAGCTGGCGCGTAAAACGAGCCATTGAGATTGAAGGCACTGAACATGTTGAAGCGGCCCTTGCAAATGGCAAAGGTGTATTTGGTATGGCACTTCATAATATGAATCTGGAATTTGCCTGTAGAGGTATTGGCTTCTTCCGTCCAAGCATCGCGTTTTATCGCAAGCACAACAACCCTCTCGTTGATTACCTTCAGTATCATGGGCGAAACCGCTCGAACAAATACATGATTGATAAACGCAACGCAAAAGCCTTACTTGCTGCACTTGACGATAAAGAACTTTGTTTGTACTTGCCCGACCAGGATTATGGCCCGAAACAAAGTATCTTTGTGCCATTCGGTGGGGTGAAAGATACCGCGACAACTACAGCAACGCTGATGTTTATTCGACGTAGTCACTCTGAGCCAATGATCATCACTTCGCAGTACACCAAACGCGGTTACAAAATTAAAATCTATCCACCGCTTTCTCAGTTAGGTGATATGGAAGACGCTGAAGCACTAACATTACTGAATCAACATGTAGACGCTGCGGTTAAAGAACAGCCAGAAAGCTATTTGTGGATGCACAAGCGATTTAAAACCAGACCGGAAGGTAACCCTGAATCGCTGTATAAATCACTATAGCTGTGTATGAATTCACACCTAGCGATGAAAATTAGATAAATAGAATAATAGGCTTTCCGTTCGAAGGTAGACTAAACTAGAAGAATTATGCCTAAGTTCATACATATAGCATAAGCTGATTTTCGATTAAAAGTGGCTACACATTGGTAAGGTATGGGACAGACAAGTTATTCAAGTTCATCGTTTTGGGCAAAGCAAATTGGCATAGCTGCAGTGCTTGTGATCATTGCTGGCGTACTCATTTACGTGCTTCAAACACAGGACCAAGAGCCTGTTCCGCAAGGGCAAGCGGAAGAAAAGTCTGTATCACGTGGATTAAGTGAGTTCTATCGAAACTTCCGTATGTCTGCTACTGATCCAGCAGAAGATGAGCAGGGAGATTTTGTACTGGATATTGCGGGCGTTGATCCAAATTTAGACAATAAGCTTGCACAAATGTCTAGCCAAACCCGTCCGGTTGAAAAGAATTGGACCGGCGAACATAAATACCGCACGTTCCAAGAAGGGAACACACTGCGCGAAGCTATTTCGCAATACGCTCAAGCTGAAGGCATGCAGGTGATATGGAACCTGGAGCAAGACTTTGTTATTAAGCACCAGTTTCAATTGGACAACACGGTTGCAGGATCGCTTGCTAAAATTGCCAGTGCCATAGACAGTAGTTTTGAAGGGCAAGTAAAAGCATATTTATGTGCAGAGCAACGCTCGCTGGTGGTGACTGCTCAAGAAACAGAATTTCTCACCACCAACTGTCGTTTGGTTAGAGGTTAAGCTTCAACGCCTGGCCGCTACACGTTCCAAATAGTGTATTCCAGTGAATGGTTACTTGCTCTCGTATGGCATCTAATTCTTCGCTCTGATCTGCGTACTTGGTATCTGCTAACGTTAAATGGTGGTATTGCTCTCGCAGCTTTAAATACGCCTTTTGCAGTTTGTGCGCAGTGGCGACATCAATAATGTTGCTCTTGGCTGCGGCGTCAAAAATGCGAAGATTGTCAGGATATTCTGTCATGGCAGCCTGTGACTTTGCGTTAGCGAGTACAAGATATTGAGCCATGAACTCAATATCGGTAATACCACCTACACACTGCTTTAAGTCTACCTTGTCGTTGTCCTTTGAAAGCAAGTGCTCCCGCATTTTCAAACGCATTTTGCATACATCGTCAGCCAACGTTTTAGCGTTTCTAGAGCGAGTTAGTATGGAGTTTCTTACCTGCGTGAAGTCATTCAAAAGGCGTGGGTCTCCGCAAATGGCTCTTGCACGAACCAGCGCTTGATGTTCCCAAGTCCATGCTTCTTCGGTCTGGTATTTCTCGAAACCATCGATATGGCAACATAACAATCCCGCATTGCCAGAAGGGCGTAGACGCAAGTCGGTTTCGTATAATTGCCCAAACAACGTCTTCGTATTGAGAAGATGCATGATGCGCTGCGCCAATTTAATGTAAAACTGTTGCGCTTCAATAGACTTCTTACCGTCTGTACTTATGCTGCGAGGGGCATTATGCAAAAACACTAAATCTAAGTCTGAGCCGTAACCTAATTCATACCCGCCTAGTTTTCCATAGCCGATCACGGCAAATCCTTTGTTAGTTCCCTCTAGGTGTGCTGGAACGCCATAACGCTGTTGCATTTGCATCCACGCAGCATCTACTACGTTCTCCAATATCACTTCAGCTAGCACCGTAAGCTTATCGCTCACGTTGTTTATAGGTAGTGATTCACTGATGTCGCTGGCGGCTATGCGAAGCTGTTGGCAAAGTTTGAACTGCCTCCATCCATCCATAAGCATTTCAACATCGTCTTGTTCAATACGAAGCATGATTTCACGCAGTTCCAGCTGATATTCCTGCTTGCTGGTATGGATATTGGTATTTTGCTGACCGAGGTATAACGGCGTGAGTAATTCGTCTAATAGTAATGGGAAGCGCTTAATTTCTTGAGCAATCCAGTCGCTTCGTTCACATAGCCTTACTAACTGTTTTAACACATCCGGATTTTCAAGTAGTAAGTCAAGGTAAGTGGTTCGGCCTGTAATCGCTTCTATAACACCGAGTAAACGGTCGAGTACCTGAGGGATGTAGTTTGGATGTTGGTTGATGAGCACATACAAAATTTCGGGAAGCAACTTATTTAACGTGTCTTCACCTTTTTGGCCTATGCGATAATTGCGTTGCTTATCCTTGAAGGCGACGAGAATAGAATATATGCCTCTAATATCGCTAGCAGACAGGTGTTTGCCAAAGGTCTCAGTAAACTCATCCTCTTGCAATGAAATACGCCACGCATCTTGGCAGGCAGTAAACAGCTGGTCTTCTTCTGAGTGAGTATCATGAGACTCTTCTACTAACTCGTTGAAATGGGCATGAATACGCGCCATTACAGTATCTAAATGCACTAAAAATTCACTGTAAGAATCAAAACCCATGACTTCAATAAGCGCAGCTTGTTGCCAAGGTAACTCAGGAAGAGTTTGAGTCTGGTGATCTTGAGCTTGTTGAAGCGTGTGCTCTACTTTTCTTAGGAATAAATAGTCACTTTTTAGCTGTTGCGTTACATCGCGTTCGACTATATCGAGTTCAGTTAATGCGTCTAACGTGCGAAGTAATGACTTACTTTGTAATGCTGGCTCTCGTCCTCCGTGAATCAACTGAAAACTTTGGGCAAAAAACTCCACCTCACGAATGCCACCTGCGCCGAGTTTTATATTGTTACTCAGTCTGCGCCTGCGTATTTCTGTGGCGATCAGCTTTTTCATGTTACGAAGGGCATCTAATGTGGTGAAATCTAAGTAACGACGGAAGGTAAACGGGTGCAAAATGCTCTTTAACCATTTCACATCTTGCGAGTCATCATCGTTAATCACCCGCGCTTTTACCATGGCAAAGCGCTCCCAGTGTCGACCTTGGTCTTGATAATAATCTTCAAGTGCCGCGAAATGCATCACAAGGGGGCCAGAATCGCCGAAGGGGCGTAAACGCATGTCAACGCGGTAGACTTGACCGTCATTAGTCACTTTGTTCAATGCTTGAATAAGTTTTTGCGCGAGTTTGGTAAAAAACTGCTGATGCTCTACGCTTTTTCGACCACCTTGGGTTTCGCCTTTTTCTGGGTACGTAAAAATTAAATCGATATCAGAAGAAAAGTTGAGTTCCTTTCCTCCTAATTTCCCCATACCCAAGATATACATGTGCATGTCTTGGTTATGGCTTTGTGGTTTTCCATAGCGCGCTGCTAAATGTTGATAAAGCCAGTGGTACGCACCGTTAATAAGTACATCAGCTAATGCTGAAACCTGCATAAGTGATATTTCGATGGGTTGCTTGTTCAAAACGTCGAGGAAAGTAATCCGCGCCATCTCTTTATTTCTAAATTCCCTCAACACTTGCATTAAATCATCTTCGCTGGCGACGGTGTGCAATTCATTGTCTAGGTTTGCGAGATAGTCAGATGACATGGTATTGCCAAGAGATTGAAGCGCTTCACTTTTCTCAGGTGGTTGATAAGGCTCAACAATGCGAGAAACAAATGAAGGGTTTTGAATCAATGTCTCAGCCAAGAAGGAGGAACGCGTGAAGGAGAGCATTAGTGTTTCACAATGAGCCTTAATAACGGCTTTGTCACTTTCGCTAATTGCTGGCGCTGTTAACAACTGCTGCCAAGATTTTTCGGCAAGTTCTATGTTTGTCATGCTATTTTCGTTGTCTATTGGCATAATGCTCGCGTCTTATGAGATATCACTCGTGTTTTACGTTTGAATACTCACAATTGCCATTGCAAGTATTCAAAACAAGGTTTGCTAAGTGCGCTAACGTGCAGCTCTGCATCCAATGTGGTTAAGTGCCTGCTAACCCAGGGTGTGATCTACAGGTCATTTGGCCCTAACTAAAATAAATCTGAACAAGTTCGATGTCATCGTTGTACAAGTTTGTATTAGATGAACGCTATTCAATTAGCCATCATTGATTTTTCGAAACTACATCAAAAACTAATTAGAAGAACTTTGTGTGTTCAAGGAGCAAAGATAACGTGGAAGCCTTAGTAAAACTAGTACCTCTAACGCAAGAACTGCTGATATATCTCGCTATGGATGTCGCAATTGCGTTAGTACTGCTAATGATTATGAAGTGGCTAACAGGCGCATTCAGGAAATACTCGGTAACAGAAGAACTAGGTGTTAAAGATAACTTCGCATTTGGGATAAGCATTGCGGGAGGCATGCTGTCGTTGTGCATAGTATTGAGCTCAGTTGTTGGCCGTCATATTGGCGTGGGTTATAAAGAAGCGGCGATTGGAATGGTAACTTTCGGCATTGTGGGCATTATATTGGTGAAGTTCGGACGCTTCGCTCACGATAAACTAGTACTTAATAAAGTTGATACGCATGCGATGATTGCCGAAAGGAGTGTGAGTGTGGCGCTGGTTGATGCAGCTAGTTTGGTGGCAAGCGCAATTGTTTTACGCAATATTATGGTGTGGGTTGATGGCAGCGACATGAACGCAATCATTGCTATTGTGACCGGCTTTACCGTAGTTCTGACCATGTTGCTTGTTATGACGCGCATTTTAGAGTTTAGATATGCAAGAGATAATCAAAACGACTCATTTCAAGGAGCGCTAGAGAAGGGGCAGTTAGCACTCGCTATCGAGCACACTGGTAATTTACTTGGAACTGCTATGATTGTGTCGGCAGCGAAGAATTTACTCATTTACAACCCATCAGGCTACGTGAGCAATATAACAGGTTGGCTGATTGTTAGTGTTGGCCTAGCAATCGCACTTCATATTTTGGTACTAGTGAGCAAAAAATTTATTTTATTTGGCATGAATTTCCGGCAGGAAGTCGACCAACAGCATAACGTTGGTGTAGCTGCACTTGGGTTTACCCTTAGCATAGGAAACGCCATGATCATTAACGGTGTCTTAGGCGGGTAGGGGAATACTCTTTTCTGGATAACGAACCTAACGCAACCCAATGTCTTAATCTTCAAATTGGGTTTTCATACACATTAGCTCATTGAGTTGCCCTTTACGAATAATCCCGTTTTTTTGAGGGCGGCTCATTCTCTTTACCTCATATTCAAGCTTTGAGGCATGTGATTTGTCAATCATTTCGAATATGGCTTTAAAGGTCAGTGGTGTCTTACCTTTTAAGGCCTTGGCGCCCCCTTTTAACTCTCCTCGGTGTTGCGCTATGCGGCGCTTGGGGTTAGTGGTAATTCCTGTGTAGAGTTGGCCAAGCTTATTTTCAACTAAGTAGAGATACCACGTAGCTTTTGTACTTCCCTGGTGGGTATTGCCTGCGTTGGCTGGTATACTTTGTGCCAATGTAATTCAATGTATAGAAATTTCTCGTAGCTTTATATTAGCAGAATTAACTAGTGCTTGTTGAACTTTGCTGTACAACATAGATCAACCAGCCCTAAAGACTCGGCGTAAATATATTACTTCGATAATCGCGCGATGTTGGTTACCATATATACGAGAATAAGCGCGCTGTTTCGGATTCACGTGTTCGCACTCATGTTTTCGAACGCACATTTTTAATGGAAAAACGGTAAATTGCATGTACGAAAGTTATTATGGACTTAACTCGAAACCGTTTCAGTTAACCCCAGATCCAGAATTTTTCTTCGCAAGTAAATGGCATAAACGCGCCATGTCTTATCTACAGTATGGCCTTTCTCAAGCTGAAGGGTTCATTGTTATTACCGGCGGAATTGGAACCGGGAAAACCACCGTAGCAAACAGCTTGCTTGAAGAAATTGAAGACGACATTGCGGCAGCTCAAATAGTTACGCCAAAGCTGTCGCCAGACGAACTGGTAAAAATGGTCGCGTCTAAATTTGATATCCCTACGGAAGGTCGCTCAAAAGCCGATATTTTAAAAGTGCTTGAAGTTTTCTTATACGATCTAAACAAAGCGGGTCGCCGCGCCTTACTTCTTGTTGATGAAGCGCAAAACCTTCCGTTAGAGACCATTGAAGAACTAAGAATGCTGAGTAACTTTCAGCTGAACGGCAAACCGTTGATTCAAAGCTTTTTGCTGGGGCAAGAAGAACTGCAGCCTATTTTACGCGCACCGAATATGGAGCAATTTAGGCAACGTATTGTAGCGTCTTGCCATCTCGCTCCGCTTTCATTGGAAGAGTGCAAAGAATACATTGAGTACCGATTGCACCACGCGGGATGGAACGGCTCACAGTTATTCAGTGAAGAGGCGTTTGAACGAATTCACATGTTCTCTCGGGGCATTCCTCGAAAAATTAATACCCTTATGGACAGGGTAATGCTCTATGGCTTTTTAGAAGAACTAGAGAGCTTTGACGCGGACGCGGTAAACGAAGTAATTGAAGAAGTGAAAGCCGAAATGTTTGAGCCTGACAAAACGGGCGCAGAAGTGACGGAGCATATGGGCTTTGCTGACCACCCTGAAAGCCAAACTATCATGACACCTAAAGGCAATGTTATTCGCGACACCAAATACTACTTGGATATGTTAGCTGAATTAGTTGATGCTTTAGATGACGCCATTTCACAAAAAGTGAAAATGACGCAATACGTCGATAAGCTTATGAAAAAGAAGTTCAAAACGTATGTTCGACTTAAGAGTGATGATAAGAAAGAGTGATACTTTCTTTGTAGCCACCATCATTTGATAAACAAAAAAAGCGCCTTTTTACTAACGTAAAATCGGGCGCTTTTTTTTGAGTTTAGTTGACTAGTACTGCCTACAAACTACAACCGGTAGATTGAAAAAGTCAGTGAATTAGTCATAGGTGTAGGTAATAGAGGCGCTTAAGCGTCTGTCGGTATAGTTGTTACCAAACTGAGATATGCCTGTATTCAAATCTCCCTCTTGCTTGAGGTACCTAGCATCAATACTTGCTTTTAACCGGCGACCGAACTCTCTTTCTAAACCAATGGATGCATTCCAGTTGTCGCTTTCGCCTCTGAATACATCTTCTGCACCCTGACCTGTGATATTGGCGTAGTTAATACTGCTAGTTATGTTGGTATAGCTACCAATTTTATAGGCTACGTTTGTACCGAAAGAGTAGGTGCGTCTTAGTCTATCTTCGTCTAAGTAATCATCTTCGGCATATCGCCAAGAAAAAGCGAGGGTAATTCTAGAAAAGTCATAACCTGCTTGAAAATTTGCACTTTTTCGCAGAATGATGTTGTCGTCAAACTCTAGATTTTGAGAAGTAAGCTGCACCAATTGCTCTCCCGCGGAGGGTGTATAACTTAAGCTATTGGGCTGAAAACAATCAGCAATGGATGACGATGAAGCTGGGCAAACAAATACGCCTAAGTTCTCTGGATCAGCTAACAAGCGAGAGGTGTTTGTAACGTCTTCCGAATAGCTGAACGAGGTTCGTAAGTATTTGGAATTGTAGTTAATATTCGCTGATGCCGATTCACCATAAAAACGACGCCCGTATGTAGCCGCAATGCGAGTACGGGTACTCAAAGCCCATTGCATATCAACACCTACGAATGTTTCACCGTCGTCATCCTCTATATCGGAATCACTTTTATTTGCCGTAATTGAGATATAACGATTTTCAGCTTGTCGATAGGTCAAGCCCGCGCCATATGAATTAAACTCTCTGACTAAACTACCCGTGTCATTTCTGTCAGAGATCTGGTTGGCTTCGTGCCTTGCAGTTAAACGAATGGCCCAGTTGCCATAAATTCGAGTATCAATATAACCGTCACCGGTTCTCGACTCAAAGTCGCCTGCACTTGCTTGACCTCTCTCAGTATTCTGATAAGTACCTGTAACTGACCAGATGAAATACTTGGCTTCATCGCCGTTGAGTAAAGTACCTGAGAGTTGATAACTGTCATTATCCAGAGCATTACTGTTAGTTAATGAGCGCTCCGATGCTGTATCTGAGTATGAGGCTGTGCCTTGCCCCCTTACCCAGTCGCCTTGATCTAGTGTAAGCGTAGAAGATAGTCGATTCGAGCGAGTTTTCGCCAAACTGTCAGAGTTTGCAATAAAATCACTTATTAAAAAGTTTGCTGAATTGGTATTTTGGTAATTTAAAGCCCCAGCCGCTTGAAAGGACAGTAAATTTTCAAAAGGTACCCATTGCGCTGAATAGCTGTACTCTGCGTAATCTTGGCGCTGGCTCGCATCGTCGTTATCGCGCTCAAGATGGGTGTAGGTACCAGACCATAACCCTTGAAATGTTCTTGTTTGATAAGTAGCGTTTACTTTTGGCGCTACAGTCACCGTGGTAAGTGAACGGTTGCCATTTTCCTCAGTATCGACACTTTGGTAGATGGTATCGGCTGTGGCAACAGCATTAACGTTAAGCTTTGCAAAAGCAGGTATACTTGTTGCGACGGCTGCAGCAACAAGTGTCGGCTTTATTATTCTTCTTTTAGGCATTGTATCGCGCCTATTCGCTGCGCTCTGAGTAATAATACCCATAATATCCGCTTCCATCGGTGTCGTTATGTACAGACTTGTTCACTACAAATCCTATGGCCATTTCCGGGTTCAATCGCTCTACAGACATTTTAATATCGCCTATCTTCGCTTTGCCCTCTTCGACAACAACAACCGCTTGGCCAGCAAAATTAGCAAGAATCGCACTCTCGTTTATACCAATGAGAGGAGGCGTATCAAAAATAACTATTCGGTCTGGGTATCTGTTAGCAAATTCATTAACAGTGTCATGCATTTTCTGGCTAGCTAGCAGTTCGGTAGACAAATGATGCGATTTTCCCGCAGGAATTATTTTGAGCTTATCGATGTTGGTTGGGTACAGCACATCTGAAATATCGTCAACGTCCCCGGTCAAATATTCCATCAGCCCTTTACGACGTTCTAATCCTAAAGTGTTTAATACGTTAGGCTTAAGTACATCGGCGTCCACAAGAAGTACAGTTTTATCCTGCTCCGATGCGATACTCATTGCCAGGTTGGTTGCAGTGAATGTCTTCCCTTCAGAAGGGCGACTACTGGTAACCATAATAATGTTCGGGTTGTGAAGAGTTTTCGCTAGTGAACCAAAAGCATTTGCTAAAAGCTTACGCTTTATTTCTCGGTACTCTTCATTAATTTGTTTTCTCTCACCGTTAAGTGAAATATGCCCATTTTTATCAAGTCGCACGAAATCGATAATAAATTCGTCGAGTGGAGATTTCTTATTGATAAATTCCTTTTCATCAGCGATCACGGTTTCAGCAGGAAGCTCCGCGGGTGCAGGTTTGTCAATTGATACCTTCGACTCTTCAGGCAAGTTTGAATGATTAGCGTCTTCAAGCTTTTCTGTAGACGAATTATTTTGACTTGCTGCTTTCGCTTCTTTTTGTTTTTGAAGTGCTTTCTCAATTGTATTTTTCATTAAAGAAGCCCTCCAAATAAATCTATATTCATAATTTCAGCGGCGACCAAGGCACCGTACATTGCCAAAATAGTACCACTGGAAAGCAGAAATACTAAAAGACGGTTTCGATTAGTCTTGTTTATCTGTTCGATATTTAAATGAGTTACCGTTCCCCATATAGGGTAATCCGACACATTGAGTAACTGCTTGGGTCTAATCAAGATAGGGTTAAGTTGGCTTATAAGAAAGGCGATGCCAATTCCCGAACCAAAACCCAATATTAACACGGCAGTGTAAAAAATGAGCCTATTTGGGCCTGAAGGACGCTTTGGAAGAAGCGGGGGCTCGATAATTCTAAATTGAAGGTCTTCTGCTGACACGTCAGCTCTTCGAGATAAATCTGCTGATTCTTTCCGTGATAATAGTTCTTCATACTTACGTTTTGTAACATCATAATCTCTATTCAATGCGGAAGATTCGGCTTCTATTTGCGGTATGAGATCAACTTTACTTTCAAGTTCGCTTATTTTTCTTTGTAAATCAGTTTCTTTCACACGCAGTGAAGCGATCTGGCTTTCCAATCTACTAGCTTCAAGTTTAATTTCTCTATTGAGCTCTGAAAGCGGTGCATTATTGCCATCTTCTTCGTTACTCAAAAATGCTTCAATTTCTTTTTCTCGAGATTGCTCAAGACTGGATAGCAGAGCTCTGGTCTCTACAACGTCTGGGTGTGCGTCAGTAAAGCGAAGTGTGAGGCGATCTAACTCCTCTTCAAGCGACCTTATACGGTCGTCATATCTAGTTCGAAGCGTTGGCTCTTCTTGATTAGTAACTCCAAAACTATCATTGCGTTTTGCGTTGCTAATTTGTTTATTCAACGAATCAGTTTGCTGTTGGGTTTGCTTTATCTGAAGGCGTGTCGACTCTAATTCGTTATTTAAATTCTGAAGGCTGGAATAATAAGTGCCTGCTAAAGGCAGAATATCATTATATTGACGTTTAAAGTTGGCCAAGCGCTGCTCAGCCTCAGTTAGCCTCGATTCATACTCGGAGATTTGTTCATCTAGAAAGCGGCCTGCCGTATCTGTGTCTTTTCTGTTGTTACCTAAAGCGCCTTCTACGAATAGATCCAAAGTCTCTTGAACTACTCGTTGAGCAACAGACGGACTCTCATTAGAAAACGAGATGTTATAAATGTTATCCCTACCGGTGGATGATAGTTGTATTTCATCCGCAAGTCCTGTCACCAAAACTTCAAATTCTGCATCAGTAGATGTTGTGATATCTAGATCACTTTCTCGCGCTATTTTTTCAACATTGCTTCTGCTGAGAAGTGTCTTAGCCATCATCTGAATTTCTTGGTCAGGATTCGTTTGAATTGCAAGCCCTCTGAGTAAGGGCTGCAATACCGAGCGTGTATCTACAAATACCTGGGCTTTTGAAGAATAAACGTCGGGAAGACTGGCAACGTATAGAAAGCCAATAGGGCATATGAGCCATGAAAAAACAATCACGTAACGCTTTTTAATCCAAACCCCTTTAATATAATCTAGGATTTGGATTAGCGTTTGCTGTAAGTCCTGCATTTTATTATTTGTTCCGTTTACTGCTTTAGAACTAGAACCAAGCTTCTGGAATAATTACAATATCACCAGGTAGCATATCTACATTCTTCGAGATATCACCATCTCTTATTAAGTCATCAATATTTATTTCGAACGTTTTTTGTTTTCCATTCACCACTCGAACCAGTTTTGCACTATTGCCGTCTGCAAATTCCGTCAAACCACCTACGGCTATCATTAAGTCTAAAAGCGTCATATGTTCTGAGTAGCTTACCGCACTTGGGTTTGTAGCTTCACCGATAACCCGAACTTGCTCACTCAAAGGGCCTGTAAAGTTGTTCACACTTACAGTCACTCTAGGGCTATTAATATAAGTAGAAAGCTGTTCCTCTATTTCTCTAGCAAGCATTGTTGGCGTTTTACCTGCAACATCAATATCTTCCACTAACGATGTGGTTACTTTTCCATCCGGTCGCACAATGAAGTTCCCCGATACTTCAGGGTTTCGCCATACAAAAATAGTTAAAGTATCACCAGGACCTATTAGATATTGGTAATCGTTAACGTCAGTGGTCAATGAAGGTCGGGTGGTTGCTTCGGGCAGAACGCCACTATTGCTGCAACCATTGAGACTAATAAATACAAGAGGGGCACAGCACGTAATTAGTTTTTTAAAGCGGAACATAAGAGATCATCCTACACTCATTATGGTTAATTTATGGCTTTTGTCGTTTACCCTACGGTAAATGTCACTATAATGCCAATAACAATTGTAGTCTATTGGAATAAATCCCTTTATCATGGGAAAAACGCCGCAGTTTTAGGGGGCCAGGGGTGGCAGTAAACAAGCGCAATCAAAATAAACGCTCAAATATACTAGTAATAACAGAAGCGTTGCTCATTGCTTACATGGGCTATATTTCACACTTTATTCTTACACAAATTGGAATGTCGCCGAATGTGGCGGTGGAAAAACTGATTATCAACGTAGGGATGCTGACAGTTTCAATACTATTGTGTTCTTTGTCCGTAGGATTGTATGAAGCGAAATTAAGAGAAACTTTCCGAGGTATTATCCGTCGCATATTTGTTAGCGTGGGACTAAGTTACTTTTTAGTCGAAGTACTAAGTCGTGCGTTTTTTGATGACTTAGTCATGGATTCTTATTTCCTTCCAGCATCAGTTTGTTCAATAATTATTACCTTAGTTGTTTTCAGGTATTTTACAAACCGCCTAGGATTATTGGGCCTAGGGAAAGTGCGCATATTGGTGTTGGGTGCCGGAGAAAGAGCTTCAATAATCGAAAAGCGTATGCGCAGGGACGTGGACAGAATCGGTTTTGAGCTAGTTGGTTTTATTCCTATTCCAGGTGATAACCGCGAAGACGGTATTAAGAAGGAAAAAATAATTCACCTCAAAGTCGATGAGAGTTTTCAGCAGTTTATAGTAGATAATGAAATTGAAGAAATTGTCATTGCCTGCGACCAAAGGCGTGGAACGCTCCCCGTAGAAGTGCTTTTTGATTGTCGGCTTAGAGGCATTGAAGTTACCGAGCTATTGGATTTCATGGAACGTGAAACAGGGCAAATTGTGGTAAATCTTATGTATCCTAGCTGGGTCATTTATTCGAATGGGTTCCAAAGCCAGAACTACTTGCGAGATGCGCTTGACTATACACTTAACGCTATTTTAGCCTTCCTGATTTTTCTTTTCGTTTGGCCAATTATGCTTACAACGGCGTTGATTATTTACCTTGATGATGGCCGAAGAACAGGTGTGTCAGTTTTTTATAAGCAAGAGCGAGTAGGATTAAACGGAAAGCTTTTTAAAATAATTAAATTTAGAAGTATGCGACCTGATGCAGAAAAAGATGGCGCTAAGTGGGCGAGTAAGAACGATGATCGTGTTACCCGTATTGGACATTTCATCAGAAAATACCGCGTTGACGAATTACCACAGCTTTTAAATGTGTTTAAAGGCGAAATGGCATTTATCGGTCCTCGCCCAGAGAGACCGCAATTTGTAGAGCAGCTAGTACGCGAAGTGCCTTATTACAATCAGCGCCATAATGTTAAACCTGGTTTGGCTGGGTGGGCACAGCTTAATTACCCTTACGGCGCCAGCGTTGAAGATTCTATGGAAAAGCTCAAGTTTGATCTTTACTACGTAAAGCACCAAAGTTTACTACTCGATATTCTCATTCTAATTCGTACAGTTGAAATTGTATTGTTTGGCAAAGGGCGATAAGTATGAAGTTAGATAATCGCCTTAATGCAATGACTGTAGACGTAGAAGACTACTTTCAGGTTTCAGCGTTTGAAGACGTAATAGCAAAAGATAGCTGGGATTCTCAGCAACTAAGAGTTGGGAAAAATACACATCGTCTTTTAGATTTGTTTGCTGAACACAATGTCAAATCAACTTTCTTTACATTGGGTTGGGTTGCAAAACGCTGCCCCGATGTCATTAAACGGATTGTAAATGAAGGCCATGAATTAGCTAGTCATGGACTTGAGCATCAACGTGCAACAACAATGTCTAGATCACAGTTTGATAAAGACGTTTATGAAAGCAAAGCTATTTTAGAGGATGTAAGTGGTACAGCTGTCAAAGGGTATCGTGCTCCAAGTTTTTCGGTTAACGATACCAATACGTGGGTTTATGAAGTATTAGCAGAGCAGGGGTTTGTTTATTCTTCAAGTACTTATCCTATTGTGCATGACCTCTATGGTGTACCTGACTGGCCACGGTTCAAACACCAACGTGATGAAGGAATTATTGAAATTCCTATACCCACTATTAGAAAAAAGGAAGCTAATGTAGGAATAGGAGGCGGTGGCTTTTATAGGCTGTACCCTTATTGGCTTTCCAAAAAGCGCATTATGGCATTCATGGAAAACGAAACTGCACCTTACAGTTTTTATTTTCATCCTTGGGAAATAGATCCTGAGCAGCCTTACGTAAATGATGCAAACTGGCGCTCCAAGTTCAGGCATTACATCAACCTTTCAAGAATGGAATCTAAAATTGAAATGCTGTTAAAGGATTTTAACTGGGGTAGCATGTATGACGTTTACATCAAGTGATGCACCAAGAGAGTTTCCTAGAGTTACAATAGCGCCTACGCATGCAGGCTGCCTAGCTTTTTTAACGTTCTTTTGGTTTTTTGCGTACTTCAATACTTTTGAACGCATTGTAGCTACATGGTTTGAATCGACCACATTTGAACATGCTGTATTAATTGCGCCCATTGCGGTCTGGTTAATATACCGCAAACGGTTTGCTTTCGCGCTTGCGCGTAGAAGTCGGGTAGACGCTTGCTTAGGGTTGCTTGCGCTATTGTGTGCGGCAGTAGCCTTTATTATCGGTAAGTTATCACTGATAAATGCCCTGCAACAATTTGCGCTCATGTCTATGCCTCTTTTCTTTATTTGGAGTGTTTTTGGTTTAGTTACATTAAAGCATCTACTATTCCCACTTTTCTTTTTGATTCTTTCAGTACCATTTGGCGAGTTTATGATTCCGCATCTGCAAGAGGTGACGGCAGACTTAACGGTAATAATGCTTAAGTTAGTAAATGTTCCAGTTTATCGAGAAGGCTGGTATCTACAGATACCAGAAGGTCTTTTCCACGTTGCTGAAGCGTGCAGTGGTATTAGGTTTCTTTTCTCCACTATTACTATAGGGTTACTCATTGCACACCTTGAAATTCGCTCACGCATAAAGCAAGTTGCGTTCATGCTGAGTGTAATAGTCATTCCAATTTTAGCGAATGGTATGCGTGCATTTATAATGGTTTACATTGGACATGTAAGCAATATGCAAGCCGCAGTTGGTTTTGACCACCTTGTTTACGGATGGGTATTCTTTTTCTTTGTTACGGCATTGATACTCATGTTCTCAAGGCTTTTTTATGATGGTAAAAGGTTACCTAGAATTAGTGATGAATCAGTAAAGCTAAGGATCCCTAAAAAGCGCTTCTTAGCCAGTTTCTTAATTATTGGTTCGGCGCCGTTATTCATGCTTATCTTCAGCAGTCAGAAGACATTTGCTCTTGCCAGCCAAACAGTCGAAGAGCAAAACTCTAGGGTCATATCTATGTTTGCAGGTTGGCGGCCTATTTATTCAGGCTATGACGAATATAGAACAGAAACACTTTTCATAAAAGGTGAAATGGTAATTTTTCATGAAATCAAATACTTAACTGAGGGGGAGAAAAAAGAGCTGCTAACTTGGAGTAACAGAGCTTACGACCCTGAAGTATGGTCTGTTGCTAAATCTGAAGTTCACGAACACAAATATGCAAACGAGCGAATTCATTACAAATATCTGGTGCTAAAAAATGGAATAGGTAAGTCAATTAATTTGGTTTATCTTTGGAAAGTTGGTAACGAATTTTCTGCAAACCCGATAAAGGTAAAAAGCTTACAAGTACTTAGCA
This sequence comes from Alteromonas sp. MmMcT2-2, assembly GCF_022348305.1. Taxonomy (NCBI): domain Bacteria; kingdom Pseudomonadati; phylum Pseudomonadota; class Gammaproteobacteria; order Alteromonadales; family Alteromonadaceae; genus Alteromonas; species Alteromonas sp. MmMcT2-2. Next base: position 66,932 of record NZ_JAKRFA010000010.1, on the reverse strand, counting down.
AATTAGCGCTAGATGACTTCGGAGGTAAAGCATTATATGCTGCAAGTACAGCAAATGTGTCGCAAGAACGCCTGATTGAAGCACTTCTAAAACAAGAACAACAAAAGAGTGAGTAAATAAGTGGATATTTCAGTAGTAATTCTGTCTTTTAACTCTGAACAGCATATCAGTAAGTGCTTAACCGCTCTTTATGACGCGTTACAAAGTGCAGAACTGATCGGCGAGGTTTTTGTCGTTGAAAACGGGTCGGTGGATAATTCACTTGAATGTATAAATCAATACGCTGACAAGTTTGGTAGTGCACTTCATGTAATAAATCTTGGTGAAAACACCGGTACAACATTTTCAAGAAATCAAGCATTAAAGCGAGCATCAGGCAAACACGTGTTGGTTTTAGACTCGGATGCCTATGTTAACGCAAAAGCACTTAAGCGATTAATCAGCTATCTAGACCAGAATAAGCAAGTAGGCTTAGCTGTGCCGAAAGTGACTTACGCATCAGGTAATTTCCAACTTTCGTGCGACAAGTTTCCTACGCTATGGGGTAAAGCAAAGCGTTTCCTATTTTTGAAGAAGATGGAACAGAAACCCAGTGAATTATCTTTAGTCAGCGATCCCCAAGCGGTTGATTATGCTATATCTGCATGTTGGATGTTACCCAAGCACGTGGTAGATAAGGTGGGAATGTTAGATGAAAATATCTTCTATTCCCCAGAAGATGTAGATTACTGTATACGTATTTGGGAGGCTGGCTTCCAAATTCATTACGTCCCAGACGTATCTGTAATACATGACGCGCAGGAGTTATCGCGTGGGTTTAAACTCAATAAATTCCACTTTTCGCATCTTGCGGGCATTTTTTACCTTATGAAAAAGCATAGATATTTCTGGGGGTTAAATGGACTTTATAAGCGAATTCAAAGGAGATAGCTCCCGTGTGTGGCGTAGTAGCTTGGGTAAAAGCGACAACTAACGGAAAAGTTGACGAGTCTACTTTGCGTTCAATGACTGAAACTCTTCACCATAGAGGCCCTGATGGTGAAGGATTCTATATTGATGGCAGTGTGGGATTGGGACATAAGCGATTATCAATTCTAGATGTTGAAAATGGCAAGCAACCCCTTGAAAGTGATGGTGTTATATTAAGTTACAACGGAGAAATTTATAATTTTAAGCAATTAAAAATTGAGCTAGAGAGTTTAGGCCACGTTTTTGCTTCGCAGTGCGATTCGGAAGTTTTGTTATTTGCTTGGAAAGAATGGGGAGCATCTGCGGTTCAGAAACTGCGAGGTATGTTTGCATTTATCATTTACGATAAGCCTCAAAACAAAATATTTGTAGCCAGAGACCGTTTAGGAATTAAACCATTACACTGGGCAAAAACGACGCAAGGAGACTTATTATTTGCGTCTGAACTTAAAGCCATTACTGCGCATCCAGATATTGAAAAACAATTGAACCCCTGTGCCATAGAAGATTTTTTCTCGCTAGGCTATGTGGCCGACCCTAAAACCATCTTCAAAGATGTATTCAAATTACCGCCAGCACATGTTATTTCAATAGATTTAAGTGACCCAACGCGTGATGTAACTCCGGAATGTTACTGGGAAATTGAAAATTTTGTTTCTGATGAAATTACCCGCGAGCAAGACATAGGTGAAGAATTCGCTCGGCTGACGGAAGAGGCGATTACGCTACGTATGGTAGCTGACGTTCCGCTAGGCAGTTTCCTCTCAGGTGGAATTGACTCTTCGGTTATCTCCGCTGTAATGCAAAAGCACTCTAAAGTACCCATCAATACATTCTCAATTGGTTTCGATTTATCGAAGTACGACGAATCTTTTTATGCAAAACAGTTAGCCAAGCAGTTGGGCTTTAAACACTTAAACACCAGTGTTTCAATTAATGACTTAACCTTTATGGAAAAGCTAGTTGATATTTATGATGAGCCGTTTGCTGATAACTCAGCTATTCCAACTTTTATACTGTCAGGTGTCGCAGCACAGCACGTGAAAGTCGCACTATCTGGCGATGGAGCAGATGAGCTGCTCTATGGATATCGTAACCATAAAATGCTGTGGGTTGAGGAAAAAATTCGTAAGTGCTTGCCAGGCGGTGTGCGCAGAAAAATGTTTGGTACATTAGCGAAACTCTATCCAAATTTTAAAACTGCACCAAAGTTTTTGCGTGGTAAAACTACGTTAAGTGCTTTAGCTGGTAGTGCCATTGGTAGCTACCACAATGCGATTTCAATTACACATCAAAACGAATTGTCACGACTTTACTCTGCGAAGTTAAAAGCGCAATTAAAAGGTTACAGCAGTTTGAGCCTATTTAACGATATAGCCAAAAAATGCAGATGCACTAACAGCCTTAAAGCAATTCAGCTTATTGATTTTAAAACCTATCTTGCAGGTGGCATTCTTACCAAAGTAGACCGTGCAAGCATGAAAAACTCGCTTGAAGTGCGCGTACCCTATTTAGACCACCATCTGGTAGAGTGTACGCTGGCTGCATCTCCATCGCTCAATTTATCGTGGGGCCAAACCAAGAGACTATTGCTCAATGGCTTCAAGCACTTGCTTCCGCCGTTCGTAACCAAGCGAAAAAAAATGGGGTTCTCATCACCCATTGATGAGTGGCTTCGACAGATTCCTAAAGAGAGTTTGAAAAGCAAGCTTTCAGAAGGGGCTTTGGCGCAAACCGGTCTATTTTCGCTAGAGGGTATAAGCATACTGCTAGATGAACATCACGAGCGTGGTCACGAGCATGGAATGACTATTTGGTCACTTCTTATTTTTAACGCATTTTTAGAAAAACACTTTGGAACACAAATAAGTGAAAATATTGTATCACCATAGAATTGCATCGAAAGATGGGCAGTATGTTCATGTTGAAGAGCTCACAAATGCACTTTTAGAACAAGGGCACGAACTTCATTTTGTTGCGCCACAAGTAAACGAAAATGCGGACTTTGGTGGTGATGGCGGTTTTGTAAGCAAACTCAAAAAAGCATTACCCAAAGCATTGTATGAAATCCTTGAGCTAAGCTACAGCGCATGGGTGTTCATCAAGCTTGTGGTTGCTATTTTAAAGTTTAAGCCCGAAGTTATTTATGAGCGTTACAACCTTTATCAACCAGCAGGAGTGCTAGCAGCAAAGTTATTCAATATTCCTTTGCTACTAGAAATTAATGCCCCTCTTGCTGAAGAACGCGCAAAATATAGTGGTTTGGCGCTACAAGGTTTTGCCAAAAAGATAGAAGACTTTACATGGAGAGGCGCCACACATTGCTTGCCTGTTACTGATGTTTTGGCTGACTACATACGAGAGGCCAATATTCCAGAGTCAAGAATAACGGTTATTCACAATGGTGTAAGACAGCAGTTTATTGACGAAATGATGCAACATGACATCAACGTAAATAAACAAGAAATTGTTATTGGATTTACAGGTTTTATTCACCCATGGCACGGAATGGACAAAGCTTTAGAGGCAATTGCAGAACACAAGGAACTTCCGCTGCGCTTAATTTGTGTGGGTGATGGGAATATTTTACCTGACTTACGGCAGCAAGCTGAAACGCTAGGTATTTCGGAAAAAGTGGAGTTCAAAGGTCTAGTTACACGCGATAAAGTATTGGACTTTGTAAAAGAATTCGACATTGCGTTACAGCCTGATGTGACCGCTTATGCATCACCTTTGAAAATGTTCGAGTATATGGCCGTTGGTGCTTTAATAGTGGCACCGAAAACTTCGAATATTCAGGAAATACTTAGTGCTGATACAGCGCTCTTCTTCGAAAAAGGCGACAAGGCTGACTTCAAAAAAGCGCTTACTACTGCAATCACGTCATACAGAGTTTTAGACTGCAAACGCCGAGCGGTTAAGCAAAGTGTATTAGATAAGCAGTTTGTGTGGCAAGAGAATGCACGAAAAGTTGTTGATTTGGCGAAAACTTTAATAGGTAGTAAGCACTAATGCCTATAACAGCACTGGGTTTTTTAGCTGTATTTTCAGTTGGGTGTCTTGTTGCGCTTAAGCGACCTTTTGTGGGGTTGTTGCTTTATTTTTTCGTGTTTTACATGCACCCTCCCGGTAAATACTGGGGTAGCTTTCTACCCGAAATGCGTTGGACCCTAATCGTTGCTGTTGTGACTCTGTTAAGTACGTTAATGCACGCAAAAAACAAAAGTGCTTGGTTGAAGTTCAAAGAATCCAAGATTTTGTTATTGTTTTTTGCTTATACGTGTATACAAATACCTATCGTTACTTTTTCAGAAGTGCACATAGATTACGTGATTTTGCTTTTCAAACTAATAATAGTTTTTTTTCTGATTACCACGCTCGTAGACTCAGAAAAAAAACTCATCGCCCTCATAGCTGCAAATTGTATTGGTGCGGCATATATTGGGTTAACGGCATTACAAACTCATACAAGAGGGCGCTTTGAGGCTGCGGGGTTACCAGGAATAGAGGATGGGAATTTATTAGCAATTCATTTGATACCGATAATTATTATTTCATCTTCATTGGTAGTCACCAATTACAAAAAGCGTTTTTTTATTTTTATACCTTTGGCATTAGCAGCGAATCTGCTTTTCATGTCGGGGAGCCGTGGAGGTATTGTCGGACTAATTATTGCGGGTTTATGCTTCGTCTACTATTCACCGAAGCAGAAGAGGGGCTTAATCTTTCAGTGGGCTTTGATAGGCGGTATCGCAGGGATTATGCTCGTTGGACCATTAATCATTGAACGAGTTAACAAGGTTGTAAAAGCAACTGATGCTGAGCAGATAGATAAGAGCGCGTATTCAAGATTTGTAATTATTGAATCTCAATGGAAAATGTTCAAGGACTACCCTCTTTTGGGGTACGGTCATAGGGGAACTTTGTTGCTTAGCCCATTTTATGTTCCTGACGAATATATGACCGATACCGAAATAGGTGGGCGACGAGCTTCTCACAACATCACGATGAGCTTCTTGGTAGACCACGGAGCGATAGGAGCCTTCCTATATTTCCTATTAGTTTTTAAATCATTTATGAGGGTTAAAGAAGTTAAAAATAATAGTGAAGGGCTTTTAAATGTTCGCCTCATACTTTTGGGAGGGTGCAGTGGTTTGCTTGGCCTCATGACTGCAAGTCAATTTTCCAATAGTAAAGTCTTAGAAATAAGTATATGGTTCTTTGCTCTTATTGCTTGCACTAGTGGGATTTTATATAAAACCAATAAACCCATTGGCAGAGATTTATGAGCTTCGAATTATTTTGTCAATAGAGGTGTTAGTGGGTCTATCTCATAGTGTATTAAAAAGCTCTACTTTTATGGTATTTGGAAGCTTTTTTCAAAAAAGTGCAGGATTGATTAGCACTTTAGTTTTGGCAAGGTTGCTCATGCCAGAAGATTTTGGAAAAGTTGCGTTTCTTGCTCTAACAGTGAATTTTTTCAATGTAATGTCAATTACGGGAACTCAACAGTACATTTTGAGCAAAGCTGATGTCTCCTCAGATGATTTAAACACGGCATTTTCATTAGACTTGTTAATGAAAGGTGCTTTTTTTTGTACTTTATTTGTGTTGTCAGGGGTAATTTGTAAGTTTTTTGATATGGAGGCAGTGCATTCCGCACTTTTATTACTTTCAACAACATTGTTGGCTAAAGCCGCAATGAATCCTGGATTTATCTTACATCAAAAAGAATTAAACTATGCTGCGCTTTTCAAGTTAGAGCTTATCGCTAAAATTGTTTCTGTATCAGCTGTTATTATTGTTGCTCTCAGATTTAAAAGTTTTTGGGCAATTGTAATTGGTGATCTGGTTTCATCATTTGTTTTGCTTATTGGCTCATATACGATGCACCGTTACAGACCTAAGTTCTCTTTGAAAAACATTTCAAACCAATGGGATTTTTCAAAGTGGCTGTTTTTTAAGGGTATGATTGGATATTCGAAATCAAATTTAGATCAAGTGTTTGTAACAAAGATGTTTGACTCCGCAACGATTGGAGGTTTCTATCTGGCACGAGATATTGCCATGATGCCTGCTTATGATCTTTTAAATAAAGCGTTAGTGCCGCTTTTGCCTGCACTGGCCCAATCTCAGAAAAATCATGAGCTTTTTAACTATAAAATAAGTTTCTCCATATTTTTTGTAAATATTCTTGCGTTTCCTATTGCCGCGGTAATGCTTGTAGCCGCAGATTCTATCATTTTAACACTCCTCGGTGAACAATGGGTGCATGTGGCAGACATATTTAAAACATTTGTTCCTCTAATGTACTTTGCATGCTTGGCTCCTATATTCGCGCATGCCCTAGTGTCTCGGCAAAAAGTGAAGATTACTTTTTGGGTTGATGTCGTAGCGTTGTTTTTGCACCTAGTTCCGTTTGTAATTCTCAATAATATTATTCTAACTGATGTAGTTATGATTCGGAGTGTATCGCTCTTTTTTTCTCTACTTATCCTAGTTAGCTCTCTTTATTTTGTTAGCAGATTTTTGCCATTTCGTGCTTTAGGTTTGTCATTTTTTCCATTTGTGTCATCTTGCTTAGCACTTTGGATCGTTAACAATTACATAAACGGAAGTCCAAGTTTGTACACCCTTGTTATAAAGACTTCTTTGATAGCAGTGCTCTATGGGGCTACTACTTTAATGATTGCGTATATTTATAGGGAGGTAAGGGAAGTAAAAGATTTACAAAGGTTATTTCAACCACTTGCTTTCAGACTTGCTAATTTGTTTCATTCGAAAGGGCGTGACACATAAAATCGTAATTTATTCAATAACCATAAGGAGTTTCTAGGGAGAAGAAAGCTACAAGCTGTTTTAGGTCTTTAATTCTATTTTGGATAAGAAGTATTATTTAGTTGCAGTGGTGATCTATAAAACAACAATATTCAAGCTTGATTATAACAATACTATTGGGTTCTCAAAGTTTAATTTTTTGCGCTGGTTAGAGATTTCTCGAGCCACCTATCGTTGGCATAGCGCCAACGATATTCATGGTGTTATTGAGTTGCGCTAAGAAAAATTAACTTCAATTGTCGATTGCAGTTCCTAGGAATTTAATCGACTGCGATTTTATCGAGCTCGTTGTTTAGCTTCTGTTTATGGACGCTGTAATTATGTTTGCTTCGATTTATTTTAAAGCGTAGCTTTTAATTTAGGGTTTAATGAGTTGCGGGTTAAGAGACTGTAAAAAATTAGTTTTTACAAAAATTCTCACAGATGATTGTGAATAATTTGCGTTGGGAAAGTTATGAATGTCGTAATTATCATAAATTTCCTAAAGGAAATAGGCCTCTGGGAACTAGTAGCTCTTTGACTTTTATTCTGCTTGGTAGCGACAGGTTGCTGTACTTTTTGTTATTAGATATAAGTTTTCTCTGAATTCCGCATAAAGACGCACCAGCACGTAATTAGATAAAAATTAGTTTAAAATCAATTTACAGGAAACCAAAAAATGAGTTTTTTTACAGGGGTATATAAACGCTCTTTAGGTGATTTTGACAATAATGTGCTTGATAGGATAAAGAACTCAAAACTACTTAAATTTAGAGAGGCTACTATAAAGCGTGTTTCAAGTAATTTACTTACGATCACTTACAGCTCAGATGAGCGTGCTATTGATAGCCAAAAATGTTGTGCCTTTGTAGCGGGCGACATGATTGTTCCTCGCACAATTTCTAATGAAGAGAAAAATCTTTTCTCTCAACTTTCGAATGGTAAAGAAGCGTTAATCAAGTACTTGAAAAAATCCAGAGGGAACTTTTGTGGTTATGCACTGTTAGAAAACAAAGAGCGATTTTTACTGTTTACGGATAAAACAGCCATTCGACCCTTATATTACTCGATAACTTCAGATTACATCTTTTTTTCTTCTTTGCTTAGTGAGGTTGTGAATCTCCTAGAAGAGCCTTTTGATGCGGACTCAGATGCATTGATGGAAACAATGTCTCTTGGATATGCCCTAGGAGACAAAACAGTCTACCAAAACGTGAAACGTTTAGATGTCGCACAGTGCTTGGAAGTAAATGCCGGTGCGGTCGAGTTGACCCAGTACTGGGACCGTTCAACAATATCGATTAACACCGATGTAACAGTTAATGAGTTGCTAGCTACTTTCGAAGATGCGATCAGTATACGGCTGAGCGAGAATGAGCCAACTTGTTTTTTAAGTGGTGGTCTAGACTCAAGAGCTATTGCTGCGCAACTTAAAAAACACAGAGTGCAGGTTAATTCGTTCAACTATGGCACATATCATTCTCAAGATAATGAATTTGCTCTTCAACTAGCTAATAAGCTTGGTTTAAACCACTCAGAAGAAATTCTTGAAAAACTTCATTTTCCGAATTGGTCTAAGTTAATTCGTAATTCTCTCAATACCATGAGAGGGCAAAAAGCTAATCATATGGAGCGAGTTTGGTCGGGTGACGGTGGTAGTGTGTGCCTTGGTGCGACATATATCACAGAAGAGATACAGACAGCAATCAACCAAGACAATATTGACCGAGCCTTAAGCACCTTTCTCCAAAACCAAAAAATATCCTCACCTGTTACCTTTTTCAAAGAGAAAGAGCTTAACGATGAGAAGTTGCTCGACTCAATGAAGACTAGCTTCTCGAAAGGGTTTGGTGGAAGGGGATTTTACAACTTCCTAGTCGAGAATGATCAAAAAAGGCATTTAGATAACCACTTCGAAACAATGCTTGACCATAACGTTGATTTAGTTATCCCTTTTTTCGATAGTAATTTTTTAGACCTATTATATTCTGTTCCACCAGAGTCTCTATTGTACCACCGATTGTATAGTGACTGGTTCAGTTTGTTTCCGGTTGAAGCGAGAAGTACGCCGTGGCAAACCTATCCTGGGCACGTTCCATGTCCGCTAAAAATAGACGATGATCTCAAATACCAATGGGGCAAAAAGGTAAAGTTTGATTCGGTTGAAGATGATAGAAAGGTTTATGATAGTATCAAACGTTCTCCTTTTTATAACAAGTTTGATAAAGGTAACCTTTCACTAGCGATGCTTTTGCATAGGTATAAATTGAGAAGCTATAGTCACCTAATTAGTGGCTTTAATAGAATTATATAAAGGTTTTTGTAAATGTGCGGGATATTAGGAACGCTAAACTTAACTAATACGGTTGATGAACAACGACTTGCCTCAATGCGAGACACAATGCCGTATCGTGGTCCAGACAGCAACGGAATTTGGATTTCCAATAATTCGCACTGTGGTCTTGCTCATTTGCGTTTAAGCATATTAGATCCGACGCCCGCTGGCCATCAACCTAGGGTAGAAGAGAATGGTCGTTTCGTTATTTCGTATAACGGCGAAGTGTATAATTACATTGAAATTAGGGCCGAACTTCAGAAAAAAGGTTATACGTTTGAAACGGGCACTGATACTGAAGTTATTTTAAGTGCGTACATTGAGTGGGGCGAAGATTGCTTAAATCGCTTCAATGGTATGTTCGCCATTGCTATATACGATAATGAAACCGAGACCCTATTTTTAGCCCGAGACCGTTTGGGCATTAAACCTGTTTATTACTATCAAGATGAGCATGAGCTTATCTTCGCCTCTGAAACCAAAGCAATACTAAAAGGGTTAAGCGCGCTTCCAGACCTTAATGTCGAACTCATCGATGACTACATGAGCTTTGGATACATACCTGGTGAAAAAACCTTGCACAAAGGCATTAACCGACTAATGCCAGGGCACTACGCCATTGTGAAAGGTCGCGAAATGAAAATCACACAATGGTGGGATTTAACATTTAACAATGACGAAGACAAAGGTTTCGATTATTACTTAAATGAGAGTAAACGGTTACTTGAAAGTGCTATCGATTTGCGGTTAAGAAGTGATGTGCCGCTCGGTATTTTCTTAAGTGGTGGCATTGATTCAAGTGCAGTAGTTGGGCTGCTTGCGGACAAAGTTAAAGAGCCATTAAAAACGTTTTCGATAGCCTACGATTTTGGTAAGAACTTTGATGAAACACAGTACGCCAGAATGGTGGCAGACAAGTTTGGTACTGATCATCATGAGTTAAAGATTACTCCTCAACAGTTTGCCGACTTTATTCCTGAATATATTCACTTAATGGATGAGCCTGTTACCGAGGCTGCCGCTATTTCCCTGTTTTTTGTTTCAAAATTGGCAAAGGAAAAAGTGACCGTTGCGCTTTCAGGTGAAGGTTCTGACGAAATATTTGCTGGTTACGACCTGTATCAGTATATGAATGTGTTAGAAAAGTACCGCGGTGTTGTTGGTCAAAAAGGCACAGACCTTTTTGCAGGAATGGCTAATAAAGTATTGGGTAAAAGTCACAAGGTATCTAAATACTTAAATATGGCAACGCAACCAATAGAAAAGCGTTACAAAGGTATGTCGACATACCCCGATGCGCAAAAGGAGGCTTTGTACCGTCCTGATTTTAAAGTAGAGCTAGAAAAAGCTAAAACAGAAACTGGCCATGGTGCCTTTTCAGCAAAGTTGTTTGATAAAACAAAAGACAACGACCAACTAAGTAAGATGCTTTATTTCGATACGAAGACGTGGTTAGTGGACGACTTGTTGATTAAAGCTGATAGAATGAGCATGGCTACATCGGTTGAACTTCGTGTTCCGTTTTTGGACTACAGACTTGTAGAGTTTGCCGCTAGCATTCCTTCTAAACACAAAATCAATAAAGGTGAAGGTAAATATCCATTGAAGAAAATGATGGAAGGTATTTTGCCTAATGACATCATTTACCGTAAGAAAATGGGCTTCCCTACACCGTTAAAGTTAATGTTTCAAAATGAGCTCAGAGAGTATGCAACCAATCTACTATTGGCTGAAGACACTCGAGTTCACAAGTTCTTTAAAAAGGAGCGTATTGCGCAGCTGATTGAGGAACACAATGCCGATAAGTATGACCATCATAAAACCTTGTGGCAATTGGTGGTGTTAGAAGAGTGGCTGAGAAAAAATAGCTAGCTAACATGAGTAAGACAACTTATCACCCACATATTGATGCATTGCGTGCATTTGCTGTGCTTGCTGTGATCATTTTTCATGTTAATCACAATTATCTGGAAGGTGGTTTTGTTGGCGTTGATATATTTTTTGTTATTTCGGGCTATTTGATCACTGCGCAAATATTAAAAGCAGTAAGTGAGAATCGTTTTTCATTTCAAAATTTCTACAGTAGGCGGATTAAACGAATCTTGCCAGCTGCACTGTCAGTAATTGGGTGTACGGTTCTCATAACGCAATTCATATACTTGCCAGATGACGCGGTCGATGTAGCATCCTCCGCCATTTGGTCATCGCTTTCCCTGCCCAACGTTTATTTTTGGAAGTTTGACGATACTAGTTACTTTGCCTCTAGTAGCTATACCGTACCATTGTTGCACTATTGGTCATTGGGAGTTGAGGAGCAGTTTTATTTTGTATGGCCTTTAGTTATCGTGCTGTTTTACAGAAGGCTAAGTGCTTCGGCATTTATGTTGATGTTAGTGCTTACTGTTTTAATATCCGCAGGGATAGCAGAGTGGTTAATTGCATCACGTCACTCTTTCGTTTATTACATGCTACCCACTCGAGCGGGTGAGCTATTAGTTGGTGGTGGACTAGCTGCGCTCTTACATTACGGTTTTCTTGAAAAACCAAAAAAGGCGAGTTGGGTATTTCCTGTATCATGTATCGCGCTACTTATTTCCGTTTTATTTATTTATAAAGAGCATACATTCCCAGGCTTTTTATATTTACTGCCCACTTTGGCTGCCGCAGGTTTCATTTGGAGCGGCTTCAACAATAACTCGCATTTGGCAAAGTTGCTAAGTAACCATGTACTGCTATGGGTAGGTAAAATTTCTTTTTCTGCATACCTTGTGCATTGGCCGCTATTAGCATTTTTCCGGTATGGCTACGGTGAACCTAGTCTACTGATACAGTTAGTTTTATTTTTTCTAATATTCTTATTAGCCCATCTAAATTGGCGATTTGTGGAAGAAAAATTCAGACATAAGAGCTTGCCATTTCGACAACTTTTGTTAAGGCAAGCTGTTGCTCCGATTTTTTTCGTATCTCTTATTAGCGCTAGTGTGATTTATTCAGATGGCTTTGGTGTAAGGTATTTCAGTGAACAATACAAAAGTCAGTTTGTAGAAAATCAAAATAATGCGAAACCCCCAAATTCTTACAAACATGTATGCCAATATTGGCGTTTAGAGCAAGGTCATTTAGCAGATGATAACTGTGTGTTAGGTAAAGGAAACACGCCAAAGGTTTTGTTGTGGGGAGATTCCAATGCAGCACAGTACATCGGAGTCTTAGAAAGCATCGCGAATAAGCAAAAGTGGAGCTTTAGAAATATTTCTCACGCAGCATGTCCTCCAATTTTCGCTGGGGTAGAGAAATTTGTAACAGCTAAACGACTTGGTGACTGTCTTAGTTCTATAGAGCTAGTGAGAAGTGCACTGGAACAATACGACACAGTTATTATCTCGTCAGCTTTTCATTATTACATAGAAAAGAATGACGATTACTTCATTCATTTTTTTGAAGCATTAACTACGCTAAGCGAAAGACATAAGATTGTTGTGTTGGGCAATGTTCCTGTGTTTGATAATTTTGATAGAAACTGTCTTGCCAAAGCGATCACTTATCCTTGGCTCAAGTGTGACTACGTTGCAGATACGAAAAAAGTAGACTCCATCAACAACATGTTGAGAGAGTTCACCGAGCGTAACCCTCAGATGTTTTTTGTTTCAATTAATGAGTGGTTATGTCGAGAGAAATGTTCTCCTTATGTTGATGGGAAGGTCATGTATTTTGATAAAAGTCACTTAAACGTAATACAAACTCAGTCTTACTCGAGTACATCGATGGCAGAAGAACTTAGAAAAGCACTGCAATATTGAGCAAGCTTTTGATAAAAAAATCTATAGGGCTAGTTAAAGATCGCAAGAGGCATAGATTGAGTTTGTCGATCATCGCCTATTGTTCACATATTTAGTTAAAACGGTTATCGCGCATTGAATATAGAAGAAAGAAAAAAAATACTCGCTATCAGTTATTTGTTTCCAAATTCGGAAAAACCTAATCACGGTATATTTGTGTATAATCGCTTAAATGCCATGGCTAAGTATGCCGATGTCACGGTTATTAACCCTATACCTTGGTCACCGTTGCATTCCTTTATTGATAAGTTTAAACACCTACGGAATATTCCTGCTAAGACCCAGCGTGGTAATCTGACCATATATCACCCCAGGTATCTGTCAATTCCAGGATATGTAAAAGGGATTGAAATTCCTACCTATCGCAGCGCGGTGAAGAAGGTGATTAACGAAATCGGCTTTGATTTTGATTTGATTGACTTGCATTGGACTTTTCCTGACCTTCCAACAGGTGACTATTTGAGTAACCGCTTTGGTGTACCGTATAGAGTAACACTTAGAGGGATGGAAGCCTTTCATATTCAAGATGGTGACGTACGTCAGGCGTCTGTAGCACAGTACTTAAATAAAGTTGGTAGTATTATTTCGCTTAGTACCGAGATGGCTAATCAAGCGATATCAATGGGGGCGAGCCCGGAAAAGGTCACGGTAATTCGAAATGGCGTAGACACCGAGATGTTTTTCTACAAGCCTATTGAAGAGAGTAGAGCACTTTTAAAGCTACCGAAAGAGCATAGAATTGTGCTTGGCGTAGGATCGCTTATTCATCGAAAGGGCTTTGATGTTGTCATTAAGGCCATGGCTGAAATTGAATCGAAAGAAAAGCTGTTTCACTTCTACATATTAGGTTCAGAAGGGCCTGAAGGCGATTACAGAAGTGAGTTGAAAAAACTGGTAAGGGAAAAAGAGCTAGAAAACTTCGTGCATTTTGTAGGTGCCGTTCCTAACGAAACACTAGTCGACTGGTACAATGCAGCAGATGTTTTTTGCTTATCAAGTAGAGGGGAAGGGAGCCCTAATGTGCTTACAGAAGCATTGGCTTGTGGTTGTTCTGCGGTAAGCACCAAGGTTGGCAGTGCGCCTGATATTATGGAGAGCGAAAAAGGTTTGGGTGTTTTGGTTGACGTAGACGACAGCCGCAATATGAGAGATGCCCTATTACAGCTTTTAGCTAAGGAAAATGATAGGCAGCAACGTGCTGAAGTATTTGGAAAGTACACGTGGGATTGGTGTGCAAAACAGACATTTGATGAGTAAAACACAAAATGAAAAGTAAAGTTACAGATTCCACAACAAAAATTTCAAAATATATTAAGCCGTTCTATCAGCAAATTAGATATGCCACTAACTCGTCGTCAAGAATCGTCGCGATACTAGGGTGTCAAAGGTCAGGCACAACATTACTATCCAGAGTACTCGACTCTTTTACCTACACTCGTACTTTTGGAGAATTTAGTTCGCTATCATCAGAATGCCCGAATAACATAAGATTAAACGCTTTATCAGATGTGAAAGTGACGCTAGGTAAAGTCAAAGCTCCTCTAATAGTCATGAAGCCCTTGGTCGAGAGTCAGAATGCCATTAGTCTATTGGACACGCTTGAGAATATTACTGCTGTTTGGTTATATCGGAATTATCTCGATGTGGCACTCTCTGACCTTAAAAAGTTTCCAAAAACATCTGGCCGAGGAAATTTGCAACCTATTCTCGATCGTGATGAGAATAATTGGCGCTCACAAAACGTTCCTAAAGAATTAGTTGAAACTGTAAAGGCAGTTTATTCGGATTCACTCACGGAATTGGATTGTGCTTGTCTGTTTTGGTTTGTAAGAAACTCACTATTTTTCTATCAAGGGTTGGAAAAGCGTGAAGATGTGGTCCTGTGGAAATATGAAAACCTCATGTTTGAACCAGAGAAACATTTTTCAAAGCTATCTGACAAACTAAAAGTAGACCTTTTAGACTATGATTTTTCAAAGACATTTTCAAAAAGTTCTATAAAAAAAGAAAGTGGTACTAAGTTAAATTATGAGGTGGAGAGGCTTTGTCAAACGTTGATGACTAAACTTGATGCACATTGCGCGAGTTGCAAATTTTCGATATCAACGTTGCCCTGAGACCTCATTTCTAGGCTCGCATACTATGTATACCATATAGCTTATACGTAGCACCTGTTAGTTTCATACCGTTACTCTTCCAGGATTGTACATATAATGAAGATCCCAACACATAAGGGAAGTCGTTTAGAAACTAAGTTAATAGGATGTAATCTCAAAATTTAAGTGAGTATACTCAGGATTGTGTGGCGAGACAGAGGAAAATAGTTCCAGTCTGTCTCGCATATTGTTACTTATACTCCTGGGCATGTTTGGCTGTTGCCCAGGGCTACACTTTGCACCTCAACTCGATTAAGTGTAAGAGTTCGCTGACTTTCATGATTGACATTAATGTTAATTGTAGAAATTTCTATGCCTTCATAAGAACTTAGGTTTATTGAAGATACCGCGTGGCTTCCTGGGGGAACAGTGATTTCACTCATATGCAGCCAAGTGTTCTCATGGTCAAGATTTGAGAATCTCCCCTCCTTGATAAAACTAACTCTTGGCGAAAAGGTTATGGTCTCTTGGGAGTGATTAAACCAGATGGTTCTTAGCTCAGAATCCGTGTTTGGAATTTGGATTAAGCCCCTTAAAAGCTGGTAATTGTAGTTCTTATTTGTTCCTATAGTTGTAGACATTCCATTTATATGAAAGTCTGTGTATATATCTGTTTCTATATGTGATAGTTCGTCGCTTAAGTTTCTCCATCCTTCCTGCCCGTCATTAAAGTCAACTAGCACTTTACAGCTTTCTGTAACAAAATTTTCTGGTTCAATAATGTTGATGTTTAACGTTTGGTACGCCATATGACCTAAAATAGATTCTGCAACTAAGTTTACTTGATAATTTCCAGGTTCAGCAGGCTCGCCACTTAAAGTGCCATCTAAATCAAGGTAGACTCCACGCGGAAGTTCAGAGTAATTAGAAATGTATTTTAGGAGTGAAAGGTTATTGATTTTTATTTTTGCGTTTATTTTTTCACCTGAAACTAGTCGTAATTCATCGCTTGTTACAAACCCAAACCTTGGGTTCTTTGTAACTAATTCGATTTTATCAAGAAGTATTGTGCCGTGCTTATTCAAGTTGTTATTCACATTAATTATCTTAATGAGGCCAGCGTTACTTTCGGTGAATTCATAAACTGATGTTACTGTTTCATAGCTTGGTATATTAATTGTCGGAAGCTGATGCCATTTGGAACTAGAAGTTTTATATCTACCCGTTTCATCAAAACTAAGTCTTGGTGACATATCGACGTATTCGTCGGAAACATTAATCCACGTCAGTTTAATTTTATCTCCAGATAAGACTTTCTGACCACTTCCAGTGATGCCTTGGAAGTTGTAGGTACCGTTTTCGCCTATCTCGGTGCCACTTCCTTCGCCTATGATTCCTGTATATCTGTCTTTAATAATCTCGGATAATTCTGTCATGGGTTTGATACTACTATTCACCGAATCTTTAAAATCTACGACCAACATAGTTACGTTCACATCTTCTGAAAAGCCTCTCGAGCACACACCTCCAGAAGTGTTAGACGATTCAACTAATTCAATTCTGTCTAGTATTAATTTGCTATTGTGAGAATAATTCACATTTACATTAATAAACTCACTTGAAACTACTTCATTAATTTGTAAAGTGCTAGCTGCAGATTCAGCTGGTCTAACTGTAATTTCGCTTGCAGTTAACCAGCCAGCAGTATCTATTGATGAAACTCTATCCTCATCAATGAATGACACTCTAGGTGCAAATGTAATGGATTCAGTAGATGCATTCTTCCAGATTAATCGAATACTATCCCCGGGATATAATGCGAATCCAGGTCCTCGAATTCCTTGATAATCGTAATTCTTGTTTGCCCCTATTTTAATTGTCGTTCCTTCAGCGGTGAAATCTGTGTACCTGTCTTTAAAAATTGTAGTGAAGCGATTGTCGTATATGATTGAATTATCTTGGCTTTCCTTAAAGTCTACCACTACAGAGCAGTTAGAAATAAAAAATGACTCAGGTTCCACTACTTCAACATTGTATATTTGTGAATAAGAGTTTCCTAAAGCATCTTTTACTTCAACATTTGTTTCATAATTTTGGGCGATGCTAGGGATTCCGTGAAGCCTACCTGATGCAGATATCGAAATTCCATTTGGTAACGAAGAGGCGCTAAAAGAGTATGGTTCCTCTCCTCCGAAACCTGTTAGTTGCTGTTCGAAATGTTGCCCTGTCGTCATTCGATTTATTGTGTCTGTTGTTAAACTCAGAGGAAAACGAACTGGAATAATTTTATAGTCTATTGTTTTTATTAGGTCCACATTTTTGATATTACCAATCCCTGGTACATTAACTAGTTGTTCGTCAATTTCCTGTGTATTGATGTTACTTCGATCAGATAGGTCTTTTACTGCAAAATATATTTTTTTGAATGGAGTTAGTAACGATTTGTGCTCCTCTTTTATATCAATCGCTGCCCACAACAAGTTATAACCTTTGTTTGGCTTATGAATTAAACCGTGATTATTTGACCTACTCCGATTAAAGTTAACGGTGAATTCAGGAGTAAATGCATCTTGATAATTATGATTGTCTATAGGTGAAAACGAGTACTTAACTTCGTATTTGGCGTCACAATCAAGACACCGGTACTTGTCTTCAAAACTAATGTCGAATTGTTTGGTTTTTGGGCTAAAGCCTACTCCAAGATTATTGATCGTTTCTTCATTCTGATATGGCACATAGTCAGTTGTGAATTCGTCTAAATAAAAATTTTGAAATCTAGGTTGAGCGTTTGCTCCTTTGAAAACCAATGACATGGTAGCAATGTTATTAAAGTACGATATGCCATCTCCAGGGTACTCGTAGCCACCACTGCTAAATGCGCTGTATTGATTATTTGAACCGCCGTTATAATGTGTTGGATGGGCGTCGAATTGGATCTTTGTCCACCCCCCCATCGGAACATTTGCTGACCTGTGATAATAATGGCCTCCAGTACTTCTACCTATAAAGGGATACCACGACACTCTGCTATCTGTGCTAGATAGATGTGCCCTTGAAAAATTTGACAAATCAAAATTTTCACTAGGGAGTAGTACCCAAATACTAAATCTGTTCTTGCCTTGTAACTGAGGAAAGCGGCTATAGCTGTTGTCTCCTTTGATATAAAGGCTCATCTTGCCAAGATAGTTTGGTGATTCGCCAATGCCGAGTTCGTCTGGTGAGAGCTGATGGCTTGGCATATCAGATTTTGAACGTGTGTTAATACCTCTAAAGTCCACAAGATCATCGCTAACTCGATAAGCGCCGCCCGTAGTCTGCAGTTTAAGTGCATTACCGTTTACGCTAACGTTCGTTGAAGAATCTATAAAACCATACCGTAACCAGCCCATGTGGTCGTTATTGTACGAGTTATAAAGAAGGTATAACTTAGAATTTTCTGGTCCGCATAATTTTGAACGCGTTTCACCAGCGTAAACTCCACAGGGGTTTTCTCCCTTATCCGAATAATACCAATCGTCAAAGCCGCGCTCTAATTCACCGTTCTGGAAATCGAACGACATAAATACATCTGGTTCTGCGTTAATAACGGGGGCTGTACTTACTGTAACAGCGGTAAAAACACTCAATAGGCTCTTCATACAACTACTCCAGAAAATACCTAACAACAAAGTAGCTATAATTGTAGTAATGAGTGTTTTATGAACAAGTTTCATTGGGTGTGTTTAAAAATAGAAAGTTATGAGCCTTTATTCTCAAAATTTACAGAGTTAATAATAAGTGGTTCATTTCTTTTGCTTTCTGCTCTCGACTGTGTTTTCTAAGGTCTCTATTTATTTTTCCTTGTTTCTGTTCAATGATAGCCAAGAGTGCGGATTTTGATTCAGATTCAGAATAGCAACTTACTACACCAGCGTGATTCGCGGCTAAAGTTTGCGTGGCACTACCTGTAGGTGACTTAACTAGAAGTGGCTTTTGTGTTCTTAAGTATTCGTAGAGTTTACCGGGGATTTGCTTGTTAAACCTTTCGTCCTGTATAAGTAAAAGTGCACTACACTGCATCATATTAGACAAAGCGTTAATGAAAGGAACGGGAGGAATAAATTTGACAAGGTTTACTATACCTAACTCATTAAGCGCATGATGAAAGTCTTGGCCATCACCAGCTCCTTGAAATATAAGTTCAAAGTTTTCTTCGTTGATCTTTCCTTCACGTTGCAACAATGCAAGAGCACTGAAGATTGGCTTAGGGTCTCTACCATGGGCGTACAGTACGCCGGAATAGTACAAACTAAACTTGTTAGGTGAAAATGGAGATTCCATAGCAGGTAATTCGGCTAACTTTTTAAAGTTGCTTTCATCAAAGCCATTCTCAATTACTATGCTTTTTTCACTCACTAGTTCGCCATACTCTTTGCAATACAAGTCACGCACTTGTTGGGTAGCGAATGTAAGCTTACTGGCTTTCTTTAATGTTTGTGAGTCTATTTTTCTATGCAGTTTATCAAGGCGTTTGCCTGCAGAACCATTCATGTAATGAAATGGGTCTCTATAATCCGCAACCCAAGGAATATTTCCTTCAGAAGATAATTTCTGAGCGATATAGTGCGTGCTGGGAATAGGTGATGACGACCAAACTACATCGGGTTTGTATTGCTTTAACAGCTTTTTGCCTTTGACAAGTGCACACGGGATCCACGTTAATCCCCATCTGTCAGGCGTTTCCATTGAAGATAGGTATTTCCCTTTTATTGATAGATGCCTTGGAACATCAAGTGCCATCGCTCGGTAGATTAAGTCCTCTTTAGCGTCTTGATAGCTATTGTCAATGCGTTGATAGGCCTTTGGCGAGGCCGTCAATACAACAACTTTCCACCCCCATTGTTTCAAGTAACGATAGAAGCTCTCTATTCTAGGCACCGACGCGCCATTACTAGGGGGAAACTCAAAGGCTATCATTAAAAGTGTTTTGCCTTGATTAGTCACTGAGTTTCTCTCCTGCTATTTTTTTTATTGAAATACAAAACTGATTGAGCTCTTTTCTGTGAGGCATAAATCTGGGAAGTCTTGTTTTAGGGCTATTTAACGTAATGCCGCCGTCATTTGTGGCAAAACCATTCGCTACACCGCTTTGCCGCAACATCTCTTCATGTTGTTCGTTAAAATCTCGACCAAACCAACCATTTGGATAGGCGAAACACGTTACATTTTTTGGGAGTATGTTGTTAAGAAACATCACAGAGCGCTCTATTTCGTTGAAAGCAACATCGTCTGCCTGATAAGCCAAGATACTATGGGTGTGTGTATGGGCGCCAATGCAATGACCTCTGTTTTGTAAATCAACCAGTTGAGATCCTGTCATCATGCACCGTGACGTTTCTGCCTTCCCAAGAGTTTGTTGTAATTCTATTAGGTGGCTGTCTCGTGTGCTATTGGGCAGTACTTTTAACTGACCGACAAGAGATAAGTAAGCGGCGGCTTTTTGCTCTTCTGTATCAAGGTTAAAATGCTTGCCATTAAACACTAAACTCTTTGCTTTAGTGCACTTTACTATTTCCAACAATTCGTCGTTCCATAGGTAACCACGTTCAGTACCTTGTGTTGAAACAAAAAAGCTGGCTTTGCCTCCTACAGACTCGATAACAGGCGCAGCTAATTCATAATTATCCTGATACCCGTCATCAAACGTAAGGCACAGGGCGTTACTAGGAAGTGTATTATTTTCTAGGCACTGCAATGCATCTTCTAGTGACATCAAGGTAAAGTGCTTACTCAGCTTTCTAATTAATAATTGAAAACTATCAAGGTGCCAATCGTCCGGGCAGAACGCAGTGGCAGTGGGGAGTACTCTATGAAAATACAACACTGGGAGAGGGTTACTTTTAAGCTTTATCTTATTAACGGCATCCACTGCTTTTAATACAACAGAAAGCATATATTTCCCTTCCCGAGTTAATTCTAGTTAGGCAGCTTATGTTATGGTGCGTACCTTCAATCAAATATTGCAACCAGAATACATGGTGAACGAATTGAAGTGAATTGATAAGTGTATAGTCTGCGCATTATTGGCTGTAATTATAGCAAAAGGTAGGGCAGAATAATGGGAAGTCAAAAAGCAGATAATCTAGCAAGGAACTAGGATAATGGAATTCGCCAAAAAGGGCTTTTTGTATTTAGCATTAGCGAAAGGTATGTTTTTTTTACCTTGCAAGCTGCAACTTAAGGCTTTGATTTTTATTGCTTTGTCAGTGTTGGCTTTGAATGCGTCGGCGAATGGGGTGCTTGTGGACGGTAAGCCATTCGCATCATTGAAAAGTGCAATCTCTAGCATAAAAGATGGCAGTCGAGTTTACCTACAGGCTGGCGTATACACCGAAGGCGCATACATCAAGGCGAGTAATATTGCTATTTTAGGTGAACCAGGTGTTATTTTTGACGGTGCATTGGCCGATGGCAAAGCGGCCCTGGTTCTTACCGGTGATAACGTAGAGGTAGAGTCAGTAGAGTGCGCGAATATTACAGCCCCCGCGGGTAATGGCGCATGCATCCGTTTTGAAGGGGCTAACCTTGTTGCGCGTGATATACATGTTCATGATTGTGAATCGGGCATTATGACCGCCGGTGATGCAGGAAAAGTCGAGGTGTCATATTCTCGGTTTGAAAGGCTTGGCAACCGCAATGGTTACGCTCATGCGTTGTATATCAAAGCTGATGAATTGCATTTTCGCTACTCTTCCATTTTGAGTACCAAAATGCAGGGGTCGGGAATTAAGTCTCGCTCAAAGAAGGTTGTTGTTGAAAATAGCATCATAGCTGCCCTTGATGGGGTAGATAGCCGTTTAATTGATATGGCAAATTACGGCGAGCTTATAGTTCGCGACAGTATACTTCAGCAGGGTAACAACTCTTCCAATAGCCAACTCATTGCCTATGGGTTGGAAAAGAAAGTCAAACAAGAGTTTGAGATTAATAAAATAGTAATTAAGGATAACTTGATTTTCTTTGACCGCAGGCAAGCAAATGTATTGGTGCGAAGTCGTTTGGAAGATGAACGTATTATAAGTGGTAACGTATTTGTTGGGGATTTTAATAACCCAAACGAGTTTGTTGAAGGCAATTTGTGGTATATGTCTAGAGCAAAAGCACACATTACATCAGCGCCCTATTTACCTCAAATCCATGAAAAACAAATTGTAATGGACAGAATAAGAATTATTGGTGAAGCACAAAATGATTGATGGAAACAATGCATCTTATGTTGTGAGTGAATTTTCAGACAGTGATGCAGCGGCGTGGGATAGCTACGTTGATAGACATCCAGAAGGGACGCTTTATCACAAAGCCGATTGGGCTGGGCTTATTCGAAAGACTTTAGGTCAAACTCCTCGTTATCTAAAGGCACAAGACTCTAGTGGGAAAATTGTAGGTGTTTTGCCTCTTGTCAATTTAAAGAGTTTAGTGTTTGGGAACTTTTTGGTGTCTATGCCGTATTTTAATTACGGAGGCGTTTTAGCTGATAGCAAAGAGATAGCCTCGGCGCTGGTTAACGCGTCGACAGACATTGCAGATAAACTTAACGTGTCGCATGTTCAGTATCGTTGCTCTTCTGAATGTATGCCAGAGGCATTCCCAGTTGCTACGCACAAAGTTAATATGATTTTAGATTTACCAGAGTCACAAGATGCGCTAGGTAAATCGATTGGTTCGAAACGTCGCTCTCAAATTAAACGGCCAATTCGAGAAGGTGTAAGCCACAAAATTGGTGGGAAAGAATTAATTGATGATTTTTACGAAGTGTTCTGCATCAACATGCGAGACTTAGGTACACCCGTTTACAGCAAAAAATTGTTCGAGAGCATATTTGAAATATTTTCTGAAAATACAAAAATCTGCGTTGTGTATTGGGAAGGAAAGCCGGTATCTACAGGCTTTTTAATGCATTACAAAGATCGATTAGAAATTCCGTGGGCAAGTACTGTGCGCTATGCCAACAGAATTTCAGTAAACATGTATTTGTATTGGCAAATTCTCTCTTATGCCATTGAAACTGGCTTTAAGCAGTTTGATTTTGGGCGCTCGACAGTTGATGCGGGTACCTACAAGTTTAAAAAGCAGTGGGGGGCACAGCCAAAGCAGTGTTATTGGTACCACTATGTACCAAAAGGGAAAGATCTTCCCGACTTGTCTCCTGATAACGAAAGCTTTGGTTTGGCAATAAAAGTATGGCAAAAGCTGCCAATACCAATTACGAAAATAATCGGGCCACATATTGTAAAGGCTATTCCTTAGAGAATAGCCTTTTTTTTATTCCTCTTAACCAATGTTCAAGTTTCGTCTTCAAAGAGGGGCGTTGAAAGAATAAGTAGCTGAACTGAAGTGTATTGTCAGTAAATGAACGTTTGTAGCGGTAATCTCCCGCCAAAAAATCGTAATACTTTAAGTCCTGTTGGGAGCACCAATGAATCACAAAGTGATGAAGACTGAGGCCATATTTGATCTTGTTATTGTTACTAGTCTCGTTGGCTGATAAGTAGTAATAAAACGTATCTTTGTGCACAAATCCAATCAGTACTGCAACAACATTGTTTACATCTGACAATTCGGCACTAATCAGTGCCGTGCTGTCGTTGTATTGCGCTAGTAATTCCATATGTTTTACAAAAGTGCCGGTGCAAAATCCGCTTTCTTCTTGCCACGTGTTTTTATGCATTGGCTGCAATTTAGTAAGTGCAGACAAATAATCTTTAGTATCTCTGGAAACGGTAAAAGCAAAACCCATTTGCTCAATTAATTTATTACTTCTTCTAATTTGAGAGCGTGTTTGTGCACTTTTGTACTTGGTATCGCCGTCAGCACTTATTGGCAGCTTGTATCCAACTGAATGAAGATAGTCTCTTACCCAGAAATCTTTGAGGATTGCACCTGTTTCATCGCACACGTCTTTTTCGCTAACACCTAAAATAAACTCGTCAACGTCAGGGAAATGAGAGATGACAAAAGACCACATTGCCGCGCGAATAGCCTTTGGGGCACGCGCATCAAGCACAAAATCGTTGTACTCTATCCAACTCTTATCCAGTGCGTCATCACCAGTTTTGTGAAGATACAATTGTGTATAGCGAAATAGAATATTTCGGGTTTCTTGTGTTTTAACAAAAAGGCCTAGACCAACTGTTTCATCGCAATGCACAGCCTCGGTGAGGTAGAGTGTATAGCCACTATCCAATGCATTGTGAGCAAAACTGGCTATCCAACGCCAACTCAAGAAGAATGCACTATCAGCACGATTAAAAAGTGTGGTCCACTTATTTTCTAAAAGGAGAAGTTGTGCCGTGGAATTTACTTTATGAGACTTAACGATAATCTCGGACGATGGGATGGTTTCACTCAAAACAATGTTTTTCTTCTGTTAAATCGAATATAGTAAATAAGCAACATAGTAACCTCAGTATGGAAAATGAGAATCGGTGAGTCAATGAAAAAGAAGGTTGTGCATCTTGTCTATAGTATGGGGTGCGGAGGATTAGAGAAAGTAATTGTAAATCTCATCAATGGCTCTTACGAAGAAGTTGAGCACATTATCATATCGCTCACCCCAGAGTTTGAAATGACCGCGGGAATCATTCCCGATATAAAAATTTTTTGTTTGGATAAAAAACCAGGCAAAGATATCGGCTGCCACCATCGCCTATATAAATTGTTAAAGAAGCTCTCCCCTGATGCAATAAATACCTATAACTTCGGTACCATTGAGTATCATCTCACTGCATTTTTGGCTGGTGTAAAAACGCGCGTTCACAGTGATCACGGACATGGCGGCGATGCCCAAGATGGATTGAATAAAAAGAATAACTTTATTCGAAAAGTGTCATCATTCTTTATCAATGACTACGTTGTAGTTTCTCAAGACCTGATGGAATGGGTAACTAGAGTAGTGAAGGTGAAGCCGCAACGTTTACATTTAATTCAAAATGGCGTTGATGTACCTGACTCGCTTGCAAATATAAAAACGAAAGTCCCTAAATCACCAGTTATTTGCACTGTAGGTAGGCTTGATCCTGTCAAAAATCAAACGCTGCTACTTAATGCGTTTAAAATTGTGCATGATAAATCTGCCAACGCAAGATTGAAAATAGTAGGGGATGGGCCTGAACGTGAAAATCTTGAGCGCGAGGCTGCGCAGCTAAAAGTTACACAATTTGTAGATTTTATGGGTTATCGTGAGGATGTGCGAGAGCAGCTTATAACGAGCGACGTCTTTGTGCTGTCCTCTCATTATGAGGCCATGCCCATGACTATTCTAGAAGCGATGGCAATAGGCTGCCCTGTTGTTACAACGGACGTCGGGGGAATAAGGCATTTTGTTGACGATACTTATGTTACATATTCATCGCCTGGAAAGGCAGAGGAGTTGGCAGAACATTTGTTACGTTCCTTACAATATTTGCCCGGACAACAAGAAAAAATTAAAAAGTCATTCGAACTTGTTAAGAGCAGTTATTCGTTACAAGCCATGGCTGCTCGCTATACATCAATTTACTACAATAAGAATTAGGAATTTAAGCATGTCACCTTTCAGACTTAGCGTTCTCTCAGTTGTTGTTACTGGCATTTTAACCATCAGCGGGTGTTCAAGTGAAACTTCTGAAGAACAATTAAAACAAGCTCAACAGGCTATAGAGCAAGGGGAATATAAAAAAGCAGAATTAATTGCCAAGAATGTACTGTTGGATAGCGGTACATCCAGTGCCGCAAGTCTGCAACTTGGTACTGCTTATTATTTTCAAGGCGAGTTTGAAAGTGCGCTCAAAGAGTTTGAAAAGCTAAAAAATGCAGATGATATCGACGGTACTACAGTTAGGTACTGGCTCCAGTCTTTGTTGTTTACTGACAGTCTTCAACAGATAAATAATGTACTTTCATCGCATGAAAGTAAGCTACCTAAAGACCTCGCGTATTATTACGCTGGCAAAGCTGGGCGCGAGGCGGGCATATCTGATTCCACTCCCGATTCAAAAGGTTTTTTCAAAGTCGCTGAATGTATATCTGCGGCAAAGCGCGGTGCCACAACTACTGTTGATTGTATAGAAAGTGCAAAGGACGGTGACGACAACGAATATTTCTATGAACTAGCCACATACTCCATGTATGAAGGTAGACACGAGGTATTTCTCAGTGCAGTTGCTACGCTAGCGGGCGCGTTTCCACAGTCTGCCATGTTTCAAATATTAAACGCGGACGCTTTAGTAAGAAACAAGCAATTTGAAAAAGCTGAATCTAAAATCACGCCATTATTAAAAAAATATCCAGATCAAGGTTTTTTAAACTACCTCAGATCGGTTGTTAGCTTTGAAAAACAAGACTTTGAGAGTAGTAAATCTTTTGCCGAGAAAGCAATACAAAACGGTGTCGATAATGCTAGAGCACGTTTGATAGCTGCAATTAGCGCTTATAATCTTGAAGCGTTTGAACAGGCATATAACCATTTCGAATCGATTGCTGGTGTGTTAAGCAAAGACTCTCCAGAATATCGAATTTATTCATCAACGCTGCTTGCCCTAGGGTATAAGGAAAAAGCGATCTCAGTGTTAGAAGAAATGAATAATGTTTCTCTCAGTGACTTGCCGCTTTACACATCGGCTGCAAAGGCACTATCTAGCACTAATAAATCAGATGAGGCGCTTTCAGTGCTAAAACGCTTTGACAATCTGGTTGACGGTGAGACTGACACTTTTGTTGAGCTTAACATTAATAAACTTGCTCTAGATGATTTGAATGCGCTAGCTAACTTAGAATCTCTTGATGAAGTGCGATCTTCTGATTCAGTTAAAACTGCATTGGCTTCATTTTACCTTTCGCGTAATGAATTTAATAAGGCAGCTAAAGTTGCAGATGATCTGGCACAGTCAGAGGGGGGCCTTTATACTTCCAAAGTTATTGAAGCATTAATTGCTTTAAAGCAAGGAGCGCCAGATGTATCAGAGAAGTTCAGTTTGTTATTTGAGTTTGATGAAAACTCACTTCCAGCGTTGTTTTATTTTATTGATGAGAATATTAAAACTAAACAGTATAAACAAGCTCTTGCTTTTTCTGAGCGTCTTCAAAAGCAAATTCCCGGCTCTGTACTTGCAGTGACTACGCATATTAAAGTGTTATCATCTATGCAGAGAGACGAAGAGTTAATCGCATTTCTTAAGCGTACTTATCAGGAAGATGAGAGAAATGTAAACATTGCATCTTTATATGCTTCTGAACTGTTCAACCAAGGATATGCCTCAGAAGCAAAACGCGTGTTATCTAATTTCTCAGTCGATAGTGCGGCAATACCTATTTTTTGGTTAACTTTGATAAAGGCCGAGTCCGTTTTAGGTAATAATGAAGCTGCAAAGAAGCTTGCCAAAAAATGGGTTTCAATTGTTCCTGACTACAAACCAGCAGTGTTACTTGCTTCTAATTTGCTCGAGGCGGATGGCGACTATTCTGAGTCCATCCGTGTTTTGAGAAAAGCGCAGCTGGCATTTCCGAGCGATAGCGATATCAGGCTATTAATAGCATCAAACTTACTTAGCATCGATGATATTAGAGGCGCTAAAAAAATCATAAGCAGTTCGCCTTCTCTATCCAAAAGTGGTTTGCCATATAACCTCCTTGCCGGACGTCTCGCACTCGCCGATGAGAAGTTTGACGAAGCACAAAAAAACCTAGAATTATATTTCAACGAATACAAAACATATGACTCGTTGATGCTATTGCTACAAGCGTATCGTGGTCAAAAAGCGATAGTTAAGGCTACTGAAGCCTGTGAGGACTATATAAATGCAAACGGTGTCGACCCTAGAGTTTCTCTTTATGCTGCGGAGCTTTACATAAAAACAGACCATAACAAAGCAATTATGCATTATGAAAGGCTGTTGAGAAATGGCGCTGATAGTGCAATGGTGCTTAACAACCTAGCGTGGTTGCATCATGTAAATTCAAGAAATGACAGGGCACTAGAGTACGCTGAGCGAGCAGTAAAAATAGAAGGTGAAAATCCTGATTACCTCGATACATTAGGCATGATCCAATTAAGGATGGGTAGCGTGGCAGACGCCGAATCTATTCTAAATAAAGCACATAGCTTGGCCTCAACTAACCTTACTATATTACTGCATTATGCTGAGGCTTTGGTGCTATCAGGTAAAGTAAAACGTGCAGAAAATTTATTGTCTTCATTTACAGGGCGATCAAGTGAATTAGATCAGGAGATCAAACGTATCTTAGAAAGTAAGCGCGGCTAAACTGTCTGTTTTTTTTACATTGACAACGAAGCATTTAAAAAAAATGAATGAAATCAATGGTTTAATTTTTGGCATGCGGGTTGCTTTTAAACAAGAGACAGAATGAAACCATTTTCTTTTAATGAGGACGTTATGAAAAAATTATTATTAGCAACCGCAATGTTAGCAGCAAGCTCTGCAGCGAACGCAGGTGTAGTGAGTGCAGCTGGTGGTGTGTCTTGGGAAGTAGATGGTGGACTTCCAAACTTTAGCGCTACTATTGATTTCACTCAGTGGTGGACGATTACTAACACTACAGAAGTTGGCGACGTAAATACTGCTGTTTCAACTCAAACTATCTCTCCTACGTTTTCAAGCATCTCTAGTGCTTTTCAAAACGGCGATGCACCAGAGCTAGTTGGTGCTGGTAAGTTTAATCTGGGTAATGGTCTTGGAGAGCCAAACTGTAATGGCTGTGAACTTACGTTCAGCTTCGGTGGTCTGTTTTTTGATCCACAGAACAGCGCTGCGCCAATTGACTCTAGTGAAGGTTGGCTAAACATTTATGTTGATTACGCTCAAGTAGGTGGTGCATTTGATGAGGCGCAGTTTACTAACCTTACTAGTGCGACAGATCATGCTGGTCGTGCAGTTGATGGTGACCTTTGGTTGAGCTTGAATCTACGTGACTTTGAATACTATGCAGACCCAGCATACGTAAACATTGGTGAGCCACTAGTTTCTGGTACCACATTGTTCTTTGGTGAAGTGATTGGCGGTTTAGCTGAGTCTAACTTCATTTCTGACTTCTTTGCTGGTGCGTATGAAGCTGATGCATTTGGTCTAGCTTCTACATTTGATGACAACAGTCGTGCTCCTACTACTCCAGGCGGTTTAAATGTTTCTGAGTACAGTGTTCGAGGATCTGGTAATGTAGAGGCTGCAACAGTTTCTGCTCCTTCAACTATAGCTATGTTTGGTTTAGCGTTAGTTGGTCTAGGTGCAATGACTCGTCGTCGTAAATCGTAATTAGTTATATTTAAGACTGATTAACAAATAAAAAGCCCAGCCTACGCTGGGTTTTTTCTGTGATATCGATAAGTTTGCCTGATTAGAAAAAGTTCGGATGATCTGTATTAGAAGAAACCAAATTCTGACAAAAACAGTAATATTGGCCTACAGCGAAGTTATTAGAAGGCAACCAAAAGTTCGTCGTGATTGTTCAATAAAAGTGGGGCTGGCTCGGTAACGTTAGACGTTGTATATAAAATGTAAATAAAGCACTTAATTAGTGAGAGGGAGAATCCAAGCGTAACGGCCAAACAGAACTCGTTTCAAATTCTAAATGAAAGCCAAGAATAGTGAGCACTAGAAAGGGCTTCGCCTCCAAGAGTAACCTAAAAGTACAAAACCAATGTACAGGAATATTCGTTTGAAAGAAATGCTAGCTGATGACTTACTCGGATCATAGATTCTTTAATGTAACACTTGGCTGGACCTAATCCATATTTCAAACTAAGATTATCAGTCTTTAGTTGATTAAAATGACGAGGGATATATCAGCTTACTTGATTTAGACACAATGAAACTTTGTTTTTACCCTACATTGACCCATTATGAATGCTACCGTCATAATGGCAGGGTTTAAGTAACCGCTGCCAAATTTAACGTGTCACTGAAAAATTATTTCTTAAAAATCCTGCTTTTCTATTGAATCCAATATATCTGCAAGCATTTTCGCAAAGCCAGGGCGAAGGCTTTTCTGTAGTTGGGACTTATTTATATAATAAGGCGCACGTTTACCATGATATTCGACCACAGGGCCAACCTGTTCGAACTTGATGCCGATGAATTTCATACTACGCGCTAAACGCGGCTCCATCATTACATATGCGTGTTTTATATCTTCTTCGATTGCTAACGCTGCTGCAGAGAGGTAAAGCCCAACTGCAATAAAAGGAAAGCAGCGAACTTCTTTTTCAGAGTAAGTGTGCTCGTTGATAACTGCCACTCCAGCCCCTGCGAATTTATCCATTACACGTCGACGAAACTCTTTAGGAACAGCTAATCGCGATATTTCACAAATATCTTTGCGGTCAAACTGAGAGGGGTCTAAGTCTTTTCGCGTGATGGAGTTTAGGCAATATTTTTCTATTGGAAGCTGTTCATCGGGCTTTGTGGGCCTCACCATTCTCACTGTGCCCGCAAAATGCTTACTTTTATGGTGTTGTATTAAGCAGTGAAGTGAAAAGCTGTCGAATTCATCAAACTCTAAACCACTCTCTTTTATTGGCTCAAATCCAAGTTCTTCACAATACACTTCATGTCTTATAGTAAAAACATCATTTTTCAACTCTTTAGAACTCGCAACAACTGGCGCCAAATATGCCGAAAAATGACTAGAAATATAGTTTGCTTCTTCCAGCTTTCTATATCCTGAAATAAGCTTTCCTATTTTACTTTTCTCACCAACTATAGTCCCTAACTTCTCGAGCAGGGTTTGCTTTTTACTTTTAACCATAGATGAAGCGATATCCAATACTTTTTATTCAGTCTAGCAGAGTTTTACCATTAATTTACATAGACTTTGTACGTAAAACTAATTCATTCAAACGAAAAACAAATAAGTGTGATAAGCAGTATAGATTATTTCAAAAAGCTTAAATGTTTACCGCACTATTACAGAGTAACTTCTACCGAGAAAACGGAGATGCACGTGCAGTAAAGTCGCTAAGTTTAATGGAGATATAAAGAAAAGCACTATATGCTTTAACAATTCCATGTTGCTACCTTGTAAAAAAGAGATTCGTCAATCATGTCCTATTTATCGCACTATTCCAACGTATTACTGGTTTTTACATCTCTATTTTTTTCACCTTTTATAAGTGCGAATGCAAGCTATTCATTTGTTGATGTAGTGTCTGAGACAACGGATTCTGTCGTCGCTATCGGTTTGTATACACCACTGGAAAGTGATGGCAATCAAGTTCTTGGTACTGGCTTTGTAGTTGGCAACGGTAAATGGGTCATAACCAATTATCATGTGGTTTCAAAAATTCTAGATCCCCAAATTGTGCAACACTATGTTGCTATTCACGGTGAAGGTCGAGACGTCACCGCTCAGAAAGCAGAAATTATCGATATCGATCCTGTTCATGATTTAGCGCTATTGAAAATCAGTAATGAACTAAAGCCATTAAAAATGGGAAGCGAAACTTTATTGAAGCCAGGCAATGAAATTGCTTTTACTGGGTTTCCCTTAGGTGCTGCAATTGGACTTTATCCAGCTACGCATAAGGGACTAATATCAGCTATTACGCCTGATGCGATACCTGCGAGGAATGCAGAACAGTTGACAGTCTCAATGCTCAAGAGACTAAAAAAGCCTGAACTCGTATATCAACTCGACGCCACAGCATTTCCAGGTAATTCAGGTAGCCCTGTTTATAGTATAGAGACAGGGCATTTGGTGGGTGTGATTAACAAAGTTTTTGTAAGCCAGGGCAAAGAAGCAGCTCTTTCATCTCCAAGCGGAATTAGTTACGCAATCCCAGTAAAACACGTTATGGCAATACTTAATAAAAATGGCATAAAATATTAGGGTTTATAAGGGTTGTATCTGTCTGGACTTATAATGCCAGAAGGATCTAATGCGTGTGCGATTTTCCCGGCCGTTTTCCAAAACGTACTGTTAGCATTTAGTTCTAATTGCTGTTGAATGTTTAATCGGTAAGGGATGAACCCCTGTTTCAAGCCCTCATCAAACAATGCCTGTAAGCATGCGTGTGCATCTTCTACTGCTTGCGGATTTTCTAAATCAAACACTATTGGGATAGTGCTGTCAGTCGAAATCCCACTAAGGTTTGTAAAGGTTATCATGGGTTCAATATTATATTTGGGGGTAATACTTCGAACCATTTCAATAAAAGCTTTCATTGAGCTTACTTTAGCTGGTACAAGAGGGGCGTACCAAAGCAGACCACAACCGTCTTTTGCGGGGTTCATCAATCGTGACTTATCTGGTCGAACTCTAGGGTTGCGCCAATAAGCCAGAGGTAGAGCAACCTGACTGGGCTTGCCTTGCATTACCTCCATACCCGCAGATAGCTTTTCAAGTTGCTCTCTTGCACTATCTAATATCGGAAGGCTAAGCCTTCTAGTGACAACTTGACCTAATCTAACCAATAGGTCGCTAGAGAACAGAACTTGATCGGCTTTTCCTTTTGCAATTTTTTTGATCTCACTTTTTGCAGCCTTTGCTACCGAATGTGTGCCGTAGACCGTTCCTACTAATGTCCATTCAGGTACATCGTAATGTTTAGAAATTACGTCTACTTGTTCACCTGTCATTACTTTATGGTTACCACAGCCTTGGGGGTTGTCTGCAACCATTGCGGCGACACGCCTTTTATCCATCAAATTTATTGACCCTACAACGCCTTCTAAATTGTGGAAAATTTCTTTCACAACCGCATAAGCGTTATCGAAACTTTCTTTGTCGAAAAAGCGCATATAAAAAGAGTCAAATGCAGGCTTTACACGAGCTAATGATAGAGTTATTTCGGTTACAATCATGTTTCCAGATTGAGTGAAAATTCCGTCGAGATAAGGGCCGTGTTTCCATTTAAATGTTTTATCTACATAACATTCACTATTATCACCATTGGCCATATCGCTCATACATTGGAGAGAGGACTGGTAGAAGCTTCCATCTGCCAAAAATCCTTTTATCGACATCACTGAGGTGAAGTGGTCAGCGATCGGCGTAATACCATAGCCACGCTCGAGAGCGTTACTTAAAATACTTGTCGTTGGACCAGCGCCCGTAACCGGAACCATGTATGAAGTTTGTTTGGAGGACAAATATTCAAATAGAGCGCTTTGGGTAACGCCAGGCTGAATAGAAATGACACCATTTTCTTCATCGAAAAAGGTGACCTCATTTAATTGAAGAAGGTCCAGTAATACTACAGGGTAATTCTGAGTATTGTGTAGACTTGAACCATAACCCCAGTTTTTACCAGTGCTGATGGGATTAACTACGAACGGGGCAACGCCAAACTGGTCCGGTGAATTCGCTATGCGAAGTAAAATCGTGATTGCATCGATATTTTTAACTATAACAACGCAATTGTAATTTGCTTCAAAAGCTTCGGTTCCGATTTCAGATCGTGCAATATCATTTTCTTCAAATATTACTTCGGCGTTACCCTTAAGTTCTTTAGATAGAACAGTTCTTAATCGTTGCATAATTAGTCTAGTCCAAGAGATTTTTTGTCGAGCAAAACTTTGCTATAGTGTAGGGTATAATGTGAAATTAAAAAATGTTGATATTTACCAGAAGTTCGCGTGAATTTTGTCAGTATTTTTTACGGTTTCTTTGGGTGGCGGTAAAAAAGTCCAATATATCAGTGATGTAGAGTTGGCTCTATTGTTGCTAGATAATGAGAGCCTGAAGACTTTTGAAGTCAGCCAATAATGATTAGAGAATTTAAATGGACAAGTTAAGCAGTAACGTAAAGACCCAAAGCCGCAGAAGATTCGTTAAAAAAGCTGCTGTGGGAGCATCGCTAGTAGCGCTTCCAGTTCGTTCTGTTTGGGCTAACGGAATAACAAATTCAATAGTTGCCTCCGGTCATGGCTCAGATTGGGCTAATGGTGGTACTTTAAGCCTGCTCACTCCAGATGATTGGGCGAATCAAATTGGTACTAACGATGCCAATACGACCTTTGTTTCTATTTTTGGGGAAAATGGGTACTCGGCAAGCTCGCACGAAGGCATTCGTTACCATAATAATGGCGCAATCAAGAAAATAGGCAGAGATAGAACGTTGTCAGAAATACTGCAGTTGAGGAATAATAATCATACTGCGGGAAATGCGACATGGCTTGCAGGTCCTAACGATTATAATCGTTTGTTGGTAGCTATGTTTCTTAATGCTAAATATG
Organism: Alteromonas sp. MmMcT2-2; assembly: GCF_022348305.1. NCBI lineage: Bacteria > Pseudomonadati > Pseudomonadota > Gammaproteobacteria > Alteromonadales > Alteromonadaceae > Alteromonas > Alteromonas sp. MmMcT2-2. Next base: position 32,671 of record NZ_JAKRFA010000010.1, on the reverse strand, counting down.
GTAATACCGCCCCTGGCTCTAGTCTACATTATCCGGTGGCTAATGGTCGTCCCTTCGCTACACCTGAAGCGTATGCAACGCAATTGGTTGCACTTACATATAGTTCACCAGTAGACTCTGCTACTACTCTGAAAGGCATTATTGATAATCCAGCTAATTATCAATCGCTATGAAATTAAATCCGTCCGTTGTTTGTCATAGTTTTACTGACAACAGCGGGGTTCTTCTCTATGACGTCAATACCGATATATCTGTACTTTTGAATGGCGATATCGCAGATATTAATTTTTGTCCTATAAATAGAACGATAGAGATAGCCGACAAAATAGTACGAGAGAATTTAGTAGCGAAGGGGTTGTGCGTTGACTAAATGCTGTATCCTTGCTTGCTCACCTTTCAATTTTCACATTACTACACATCATCCTTCGGTAATAAGAAACTTGCACAACATATACGGTGAGCGTGTAATTGATATTAACCATTTTGAGGGGTTCATTGATTACAAGGTCTCCGTAACTCATAGTGGTGGATTAAGAAGGCTTTTGAAAGACCAAGCAAGGTTCACATGTGATAAACTAGAGCCCTTTAAACCTCTGAACCGCTCGCAAGCATTCGCAATGTTAGAGTGGGGGTTAAATTGGGTTGTTGCCGCACATGAAGTCTCTCATTTAGTCGTTCATTCGGCTGTATTAGCTAAAAACGGAAAAGCGATTTTGTTTCCCGCACCGCCTGGTTCGGGCAAGAGTACTCTTACAGCTTACTTGTCTAGAAATGGTTGGCGACTATTGTCTGATGAAATGGCCCTTATTACCCCATTGACTCTGGAAGTTACACCATTCGTCAGACCGATATGCCTGAAAAATGATTCAATTGAGTTAGTCAAGTCTTGGTACCCTAAAGCTACATTTTCGACTATCGCAAAAGATACGCATAAAGGGGATGTCGTTCACATGGCTCCCGATGAAGATTCAGTAAAGCTGCAAAATGAAACTGCGCAAATTGCAGGTATAGTTTTTCCTAAATTCTCGAAGAACAAATTCTGCGATATATTTTCAATGGATAAAGCGACGGCCTATACTTTGCTCACCGAAAATGCATTCAACTTTAGTGTGCTGCAAGGTAGAGGGGTTCAATCCATTATCAAAATTGTGGAACAGGCGCCAGCGTTTGAAGTGCACTACAATAACCTTGAAGAACTCGACAAGTTTCTGAGTGAAGATATTTTGGAGTAGTGCGTTGTTAAGTCGACAGGATGTTATTAAAGCTTTGGTAGATCCTAAATCAGCTCTACAGTTCAATCTTAAACAGTGGAACGATCTAGTCATTATTCTACGGCATGAAAAATTGCTTGCGCGATTTTATTTGCTTTTAGAATACTGTGGTTCCACGGTAAGGCTGCCCCCTCAAGTAAAGCGACATTGTGAAAATGCTAAAACATTAGCGGCAAAGCAAAAAGCAGTGGTGTTAAGCGAGTCGAAACAGCTTAAGAGAACTTTTCAATGCGAGGACTATAGACTGCTCTTTTTAAAGGGAGCCGCATATACGTTGAGTAATACTAGTGCGTCGTTAGGCCGGGTATTCAGCGATATCGATATACTAGTTCCAAAGCAAACGATCGGCGGTGCTGAGCGTAAGTTAGCCATTCACGGTTGGCTAAGTAAAGAGGTTGATGACTACGACGATAGATATTATCGTCAATGGTCACATGAAATACCACCGATGCAGCATGGAACTAGAGGGACTGTACTTGATCTTCATCACAATTTAGTCCCACCTGTTTCGGGTAAAGCTATAGATATGAGTAAATTCTTAGCGATAGCAGGGCGAGAAATTGACGGTATAAATGTACTTAATGAGCCAGGGCTATTTTTCCATAGCGCGGTACACTTGTTCTTTAATGACGATTACAGCGCTGCATTCAGAGACATGACTGATCTGTATCTACTTGTTAAAGATCAGCCAGAGTCATTTTTTGTATCGCTATTTGAATTACATGAGGTAGCAGGCTTTCGAAAAGAAAGTTATATTGCACTCAAGCTTCTCAAAATTGAATATGATGTTACGTTACCAATATGGGTTGAAGAGCATATAGAAAACTCTGCGGTACGCATCAGTCAACGGGAATTCGCGTTGCTAAAAATCGCCGCTGGTCCTAAGCACTCACTTTTAGAGCAAGGCGAATGTGAATTACACAAAACGCTCGCCGAACTTAGGGGCTTATTTTTAAAGATGCCTTTTCATATACTAATTTTTCATAGTTGCATGAAACTTTACAGAACCATGGCAAAGTTATTGCTTGGTGAGCATATCTTTACTAAATCTTCATCGTCAAATTAAGTTATAGGGAAAATATGAAAATCTTAGTCACCGGAGCAGCTGGTTTCATTGGTGCAGCTGTATCGCAATACCTTATCAATCGTGGTGACCAAGTTGTCGGGATTGACAACATTAACGATTATTACGATGTGAATTTAAAGCACGCTCGTCTAGACGAGATTAAATCATCTACTGCTGCTGATTTATTTTCATTTATCGAGATGGGGGTAGAGGAGCGCGACAAAATGGCTGCGCTTTTTGAAGAGCACAAATTTGATAGAGTGGTGCATTTGGCTGCCCAAGCTGGTGTGCGTTACTCTCTTGAAAATCCTAACGCTTACGTCGACTCAAATATTGTTGGCTTTGTGAATATTCTAGAAGGGTGTCGCCATAATAACGTCGAGCATTTGGTGTACGCGTCATCTAGCTCAGTCTACGGTGCGAATGAGACTATGCCGTTTTCAGAACAGCATAACGTAGATCATCAAGTTAGCTTGTATGCGGCTTCTAAAAAAGCTAACGAGCTGATGGCTCATACTTATAGTCACCTGTATAACTTGCCTACAACGGGGCTGCGCTTTTTCACTGTTTACGGGCCTTGGGGCCGTCCAGACATGGCGCTGTTCAAGTTCACAAAAGCAATTCTAGAAGGTAAAACAATACAGGTTTACAACTATGGTAACCACCGTCGTGACTTCACTTATATCGATGATATCGTTGAAGGCGTAATTCGCTCATTGGATAATGTGGCTAAACCTAACGAGAATTGGGACGGCGGCAATCCAGATCCAAGTACGAGTAAGGCGCCCTATAAGGTTTACAATATTGGTGCGCAAACACCAGTGCACCTTTTGAAGTTTATTGAAACCCTCGAAAGTGCATTGGGTATTGAGGCGAAGAAAGAACTTCTTCCTTTGCAGCCAGGCGATGTGCCCGACACCTATGCTGATGTGTCGTCGCTCGTTGAAGATACTGGGTACCAGCCATCTACCGATGTTGAAACAGGCGTAAAAGCGTTTGTCGACTGGTATCGCGACTTTTATAAAGTGTAAGCGCTAGCGACTTATAATTACTTTCTGAAACCGTTAAAGTGCACTGCTTCTCATAAATCCCGCACACTTTTTGGGCAAGAACTCTTTCGTGGTTGCATAACCGAGCTCAAAAAGTGTGTTCTTAATTTCAGGTGTAAGCGAAAAATCTACCGCGGAAATCTCCCCGGTATTTACCACCACCGTATTGTGCCAATACTTCGCATTGACGTACTCCCTGGAAATTGCCGTCATAAACGTGCGAATTAGCATGCTGACGTATTGCGGCAGTTGAAGTAAGTTCTTTTTAATAGCCTTGCGTTTTTGTTCGGTGCTTTGCAGCCTAAAGCATACTGATGGCGTGCCATCGCCTCGCCAATCTTCAAACAACGCATCTTCAGACAATATAGCTCCGTCTACTAGCAAGTGCTCTTTGAAAGGCTTAAATGAAAAGATTAGCGGTATCGACATGGAATATCGCACTGCTTCTGACACCTTCATGTCTGGGGAGGTTTGTTTGTTGAACAAAACTGGTCCGCCGCCGTTTACGTCGGTAGCGAGAATATGCAGATTGAGTGGGAGGTCGGCAAACACTGCGCCTTCCAACTGTTCGTCAATCCATCGTTGAAATACGTCGCCAGAAGAAAGTCCGCCTTCCCGGAGTAATCTTACGAGTGAAAATTCAGTGAATTGCTTGAAATCAGTAACCAGTGCGAGCTCTCGCATTTGCTCCACTGTGTAACCTTTGGCATAAAGCGAAGCGATAATCGAGCCACCTGATACACCCACTAAAGTGTCGAAGCCTACGTTCATGTCCTGCAGCGCTTTAATGATGCCGATATGGGCGCTCAACCTTGTTCCTCCACCTGAAAAGATGGGCACAATTTGCGTGACGTTCGCCTGTAATAAATTATTCGGTATTGCTGCCGAGGCTATCTGCATGTGCATACTCCAAACTAAGGAGGCTTTGCGCTAAGTGTTTAGTTCCAATGGAATAACAAACGCTGCGCCCCACACTATAAAAGCGTAGTTTACTCATGCATTATCAGCAAAGTATCAAGGGGGAGATAAGCGATATCTTTAGTCTAAAGTGTTGCCATATCACTACACAGTTCGCTTTTGAGTGAGTTTGCGAAGTGATTTCACGCGTCGCGACAATAAATGCAAACGCATTAGTAATACACCAGCAATAAATAAAAAGGCTCACTTCTGTTTACTAACAGAGTGAGCCTTATTCAAATGCGTTTGATGAGGCTTGAAACTAGCTAGCTAATTCTTTGGTGTTTTACCGTATGGAATATAGCTATTGATTCCAATTCTTAGCCCTCATATTTTGTACTAGCTCGCCGCAAGTTTTGCCTTCATTTCGCGGCGACGGGCGTGCAGTAAAGGTTCTGTGTAACCGCTAGGCTGCTCTTTACCTTTGAAGATTAGATCGCTTGCGGCTAAGAAGCCAATTGAGCTGTCTAAATCAGGTGCCATAGGGATATACTCAGGATCCCCCGCATTTTGCTCATCTACCAAGACAGCCATACGGGCCAAAGACTCTTTTACCTGATCTACACTTACAATGCCGTGCTCTAGCCAGTTAGCGATATGCTGCGATGAAATTCGCAACGTCGCGCGGTCTTCCATCAAGCCTACATTGTTGATGTCCGGAACCTTCGAGCAGCCTACGCCTTGGTGAACCCAGCGTACAACGTAGCCTAAAATGCCCTGAACGTTATTGTCAATTTCACGCTTAATACTCTCACGCGTCAAAGTAGAGGCATCTTCTAACAATGGAATGGTAAGTATGTCAGCAAGGCCACTAAAGTTTTCATCTAGCGACTTTTGAACGTCAAACACATTTACATCGTGGTAATGAAGCGCGTGCAGTGTTGCTGCAGTAGGTGAGGGAACCCAAGCAGTATTAGCGCCAGCCTTAGGGTGACCTATTTTGGCGGTCATCATATTTTGCATTTCGTCAGGTATTGGCCACATGCCCTTACCAATTTGCGCTTTGCCAGAAAGACCACAACGAAGGCCTACTGCGACGTTTGCAGTTTCATAAGCCTTAATCCACGCCATAGACTTGAGCGCGGCTTTTTCTGCGAAAGGCCCTGCAAGCATTGAGGTATGAATTTCGTCACCAGTTCTGTCTAAGAAACCCGTGTTAATGAACACAACGCGCGAAGTAGCCTCGGCAATACAAGCTTGTAGATTGATACTCGTACGGCGCTCTTCATCCATTATGCCCATTTTAAGGGTGTTGGCTGGAACATCGATAATCGCTTCGATAGCACCAAACAACGCGTTAGAGAATGCAACTTCTTCTGGCCCGTGCATTTTAGGTTTAACAATATAAATACTACCTTCGCGGCTGTTTTTAAATTTGCTGTTTCCTAATAGATCATGCTTTGCAATAAGAGAAGTGACTAAACCGTCCATGATCCCCTCTGGTACTTCTTCGCCGTCAAAGAGCATGGCATTATTAGTCATAAGGTGACCCACATTCCTAACAAACATAAGACTGCGATCAGAAAGTACAAGTTTGCCGTCTTTTAGTTCGTCTTGTGAAGCGTGTTTAGACGGCTGATAGCTTCTATCTTCATGCATAGCACGAACTAACTGTTTACCACCTTTTGTCATTTCAATGCTTAGCGTGCCTTTCATCAAGCCAAGCCAATTGCTATACACCAAGGTTTTGTCTTCAGCGTCAACAGCGGCAACGGAATCTTCGCAATCCATAATGGTAGTCAGTGCTGCTTCAACCAATACGTCTTTTACGTTTGCGGCATCGCTTTCGCCAATCGGGTGGTTCGGGTCTAGTTGAATTTCAAAGTGTAGACCGTTGTGGGCGAAAAGCAGACTAGAGGGGGCGCTAATATCGCCTTGATATCCTTGCCATTGCTCCGTATTTGCTAAAGTAGTCTCATCGCCGTCAGCAAGAGTAATCGCCAATTTACCAGATTCAATCTTATATTCAGTAACGTCAGCGTGGCTGCCTTTTGCTAGCGGTATCATGCTATCTAAGTAGCTTTTCGCTTTAGCTACAACTTTAGCGCCGCGTACAGGGTTATAGCTTTTTCCTGCCTCTGCGCCACCTTCATTACTGATAACGTCAGTGCCGTATAGTGCATCATAAAGGCTTCCCCATCGTGCGTTTACAGCGTTGAGCGCGTAGCGAGCGTTATTAATTGGCACCACTAACTGAGGGCCTGCCATAGTCGCAATCTCTGCGTCTACATTTTGTGTTTGTGCGCTTACTTGTGATGGCTGCTCCACAAGGTAACCAATGCTTCTAAGAAAGTCGGTATATTCGTTTCCATTTACCGGGTTGCCGGCTTTGTGATAATCGTCGATAGCGCGCTGAAGCTGCTCCCGCTTTTCTAATAATGCGCGATTTTGAGGAATGAATTTTTCAAAGAGGGTTTCTGCACCTTGCCAAAAGGTGTCTTTATCTACGCCTGTACCAGGAAGTGCCTGTTCATTAATAAAGTTATCGAGCTGTTCGGCAACCTGTAGTCGGCCTCTAGTAATATATCCTTGCATAACTACCTCTATACATTTATCTGTTAACCCAGTGTAGTGTGTATAGAGATAGTTTTTTAATTTATGGTTTGTATTTTTGCCATATTTTTTGTGAATGTTTAGCCCGCGTTCATTTCGCTAGCTACATCGCTAATTAAGCGGCGCAACCAAATATGTCCTGCGTCGTGGTGAAGTAGAGCACTCCACGCCATTTTTAGCGCAATCGGTGGAATGTCGAAAGGTGGCTCTTTAATCACCACATCAGGGTCGTGCTTAAACAAACGGGCAGCTTTACTCGGTAAGGTAGCAATAAGCTTCTGCTTTTTCGCAATCTGAAGGGCTGCGTGGTAGTGGCGAGTAAACACGCGAATTGCACGCTGTTTTCCAATTTTGGTTAGCTCAGCGTCAACCCAACCCAACTTTTGCACTTCATTTGGATCAATACCTACACCTACGCCAAACCCAGTTTTACTCACCCAAATATGCTGGGCACTCAAGTAGCCTTCTAGGTTGCATTTTTCTACTAGCGGATGGTCGGAACTCATTACGCAGCTAAAGGTGTCATACCAGATAACTTTTTGGTGAAACGACAAAGGTAGTTCATCGAAGCGGTTGATAGCCATATCCACTTTACCTTGCTCGACATCGTGAAACGTCACGTCACTCGGCGTAATAAGGTCAAGCGTAATATTGGGCGCTAAATCGGCCAGTCTTCCAACGAGTTCAAGTAACAAGGTACTCTCTGCATAGTCACTGGTCATAATGCGGAAGGTTCTGTCGCTGGTTAACGGATCGAAATCAGTTTCGGGCTGAATAGAGCTCTCCAATCGACTAAGCACATCGCGAATAATGGGTTGTAATTCAAGCGCGCGCTTAGTGGGGGTCATCCCATCGCTGGTACGCACTAAAAGCGGATCTTTAAATAGATCGCGAAGGCGCTTCAGGCCGTTACTCATTGCTGGCTGAGTAATGCTTAGCTGGTTTGCAGCTTTTGTTACACTTCCTTCGCGCAACAGCACATCTAAATAAACCAATAAATTCAGGTCGACCTTCGCTATATTCATTATTCTAATGCTCTTTTTAAACCTAATTAAACATAGCTATTATAAAGCTTTTTTATTTCAATGTCAGATAAGCGTTTAGTCTTAAATTGGCCGCCGTTATACCTATAAGGTATTGAAATATAGTTGGTATATTGTTTTTTTATGAAATTTAGAAAAATATGGCTTTTTTTGTTTTATGCAAAAAGCATAAGTGAAGTGAATGACGCGCACAAAAAAGGGCACCCGAAGGTGCCCTGTAGGAAAGGTTGGGATGCTTTCCGTTTAACTCATTGCCTGTTCACGTTATACGTCAAACTGGTTCATGGTGTTATCTTCACCAGACGCTTTAAGTGCACCTTCACCAGAGAAGTACTCTTTGTGCGTATCACCTAGGTCAGAACCAGCCATCGCTTGGTGCTTAACGCACGCTAGACCTTGGCGAATTTCTTGACGCTGAACACCGCGTACATAAGCAAGCATACCTTCTTCACCGAAGTAACCTTTTGCAAGGTTGTCAGTAGACAGTGCTGCAGTGTGATAAGTCGGTAGCGTGATAAGGTGGTGGAAGATACCCGCTTCACGTGCTGCGTCAGCCTGGAAGCTCTTAATCTTCTCGTCGGCCGCAGCTGCTAGCTCGCTGTCATCATAGTCGGCAGACATAAGTTTCGCGCGGTCGTAGCCAGAAACGTCTTTACCTTCTTCACTCCAAGCATCAAATACTTGCTGACGGAAGTTAAGCGTCCAGTTGAACGATGGAGAATTGTTATAAACCAGCTTAGCATTTGGTACTTGTTCGCGAATAGCGTTAACCATTTCAGCAATTTGGCCAACGTGAGGCTTTTCAGTCTCAATCCAAAGCAAGTCAGCACCGTGCTTAAGCGACGTTACACAGTCAAGTACTACACGGTCAAAACCTGTGTTGTCTTTAAAGCGGAACAAGCCGTTTGGTAGGCGCTCAGGTTTAACCAGCTTGCCACCTTGTTTAAGCACTAGATCACCTTCAGTTAGGTCTTCAACACCCGCAACTTCGGTGGTTTTAAGGAACGCATTGTACTTAGCAGCTAGGTCGCCTTCTGATGTAGATACTGGGATCTTCTGGGTAAGACCAGCACCTAGTGAGTCAGTACGTGCAACAATTACACCTTCATCAACACCTAGTTCAAGGAATGCATAGCGTACTGCATTGATTTTCGCTAGGAAGTCTTCGTGTGGCACGGTTACTTTACCGTCTTGGTGACCACATTGCTTCGCGTCCGATACTTGGTTCTCAATTTGGATACAGCATGCACCTGCTTCAATCATTTGCTTTGCAAGTAGATAGGTTGCTTCTTCGTTACCGAAGCCCGCATCGATATCTGCGATAATTGGAACTACGTGAGTTTCGTAATTGTCGATTTCAGCTTGAATCGCAGCTACATCACCACCGTTTTTCTTAGCGTCGTCTAGCTTGTGGAAAAGGTCGCCTAATTCACGCGCATCTGCTTGGCGAAGGAAAGTATAAAGTTCTTCGATAAGCGCAGACACTGATGTTTTTTCATGCATTGATTGGTCAGGAAGAGGACCAAATTCAGAGCGAAGTGCTGCTACCATCCAGCCTGAAAGGTAAAGGTAGCTTTTGTTAGTTGTGCCTTGATGCTTTTTAACTGAAAGCATTTTTTGTTGGCCTACGAAGCCATGCCAGCAGCCTAGTGACTGTGTGTACTGAGACGAATCTGCGTCGTATTCAGCCATGTCTTTGCGCATAATGCTTGCAGTGTAGCGAGCAATGTCTAAACCTGTTTTAAAACGGTTTTGAACCTTCATGCGTGCAGCGAATTCTGGGTTGATACCTTCCCAAGTTCCGTTTTGTGCTGCCTTTAATGTGGCGAAGTTATCAATGTCTTGTTGATATTGCGACATGAGCGTCTCTCCCGACTATAATTAAAATACTTAACGTTGTTTATGTTTACGCTGTAGGGCGTTCCCGTTGATTCCATTTCATCCTAGTGCCGGATTTGGAATAATAGAAATATATATTTTGCATTGCGGTCATTTATTTTGTGAATGATTGGCACCGAGAGAAGTCTAGATACTGTAAATCTTTGACACCTACGTTTGATGGTTTTAAGGCAGTGGGGCAAGTAGTGGACGGTAATAAATAACTTACGTAGGTTGCAAATGCTTGCTGGTGTTGACTATTTCGTCTGTCTATTAGCTAAAAGGGTAATAGCTTTGCCGGTGTGAGCAAGGTAAATTTAGGCGTAAAGCTTCACGCTAAATAGTCTTGTCCGATACGAGGGCGCTTTTGTTTTAGCTTGTTGATATATAATATGAAAAGTGGGTGTTATGAGTAGTAGTGTATTGTCGTCAGTTGACCAAAGAACCAAGCTTGTTGGCGAAAACAGGCTTGAGCTTTTGATGTTTCAACTGGGAACGCGACACATTTTTGCCATGAACGTCTTTAAAATTAAAGAAGTTATAAACGTACCCAAGCTAAATATAATGCCGGGTTCACATCACAACCTGAAAGGCGTGATGAACTACCGAGGAAGCTCCATTCCAATTATAGACTTGCGTCAGGCAATCAAAATGCGCGGTGCAGCTACGCAAGCAACAGCGAAGAATGTCATTATCACTGAATATAACAGAAGCGTGCAGGGCTTCATTATTGGTGAAGTGAAAAACATAGTGAATACATCGTGGGGAACCATTCAGCCACCCCCTAGCGGCATTGGAAAATCCAATTATTTAACCGCCATAACTCAGGTGAATGTTGAGGGTAAACAAGAGCTGGTAGAAATCATCGATGTTGAAAAAGTACTCGCGGAAATCATCGATTACGACACATCTATCTCTGAAGAAGTGCTAGATAAAGCCATTGTTAACCACTTCTTAGGCAAGAAGGTGTTGATAGTAGATGACTCAAGCACAGCAAGAAAACAGATCAAAGATACGTTAGAGCAGCTAGGTATAACAATCATCGAACGTAAAAACGGCGCTGAAGCGTTAGCGCTGCTGAAGAAGTGGGCCGATGAGGGGAAGGACCCAACCGACGAAATTTTGCTAATGTTTACCGACGCAGAAATGCCAGAAATGGACGGCTATCGGCTTACTTCTGAAGTGCGTAACGATCCTCGTATGAGCAATTTATTTATAGCACTCAACACATCATTAAGCGGAAGCTTCAACGACGCCATGGTAGAAAAAGTTGGATGCAACAGGTTTATCTCCAAATTCCAGCCCGACATGCTCGTTGACGTGGCACAACAGCGCATGCGCGAATACCTCTCATCACAAAATAAGTAGTCGCTTCCTTCTTAAAAGTTGCTAATTTAATGAGATGACCAGATGGTCATCTCATGCTTGCGTTATTTTGTCCAAAAGCTTTGAGCATCTTGCCAGCCTGCTTTACACTATTGCATCTTATCGCTTTGCTAACACCATTATGATCACCAAAGAATCATTCGCGATAGTGTTGTTATTGTTGTATCTGCGGGTATCCAGGCCAGTAGGTACCTTACTTACTCAGGGAAGTTTAAATGATTAAACAATTTGTTCGCACATCACTACTAAGTTGTGCGTCTATTGCTGTTCTTGCGGGTTGTGGTATCACTGAATCTATGACCGAATCAGCAAGTGCAACCGGTACGCAAACTAAAGGTGTACCGAAAAATATAATAATGGTTGTAGCCGACGGTATGGGGCCTGCCTATACCACGGCTTATCGTAATTATGTAGATGACCCGTCAACACCGAAAATCGAACCGGTTGTGTTTGACGATATTTTAGTGGGCAATGCTTCCACGTATCCTGCGCAAGTATCTGGTTACGTTACTGATTCAGCCGCTGCTGCAACCGCTCTTGCTACTGGCGTTAAGTCATACAACGGTGCAATTGGTGTTGATGTAAATAAACAACCAGTAAACTCTGTTATGTACCATGCTAAGAGTAAAGGCATGCGTACTGGTTTGGCAGTAACGTCTCAAATTGTTCATGCGACACCTGCGTCATACATTGCGCATAACGAAAGCCGTAAGAACTACAACGAAATAGCTGAAGATTTCTTTGATGTTCGCGTGGACGGTAAGTTTGTCGCTGACGTGATGCTAGGCGGTGGAACGTCTTACTTTGAACGCGATGACAGAGATATTTTGGCGCAGTTTATTGATGCTGGCTACGAATATGCCGATTCATATAACCGTCTGGCTTCAGTGCCTGCGGGAAGTAATGTTCTCGGTCTGTTTGCTCCAGTAGCGCTGCCTGCGGTATTGGATGACAAGCGCAAAAATCGTCTTGAGTACCTAACTCAACATGCTATTAAACACTTAGAAAACGACAATGGGTTCTTTCTTCTCGTTGAAGCAAGTCAAGTAGATTGGGCTGGTCACGCAAACGATATCGCGTCTGCCATGGCTGAGATGCACGACTTAGCGCAAACCATGGAATATTTGCGAGATTATGTAAAAACGAATCCTGACACCTTAGTTATTTTGACGGCGGATCACAGCACAGGTGGCTTAACCATTGGCGCAAACGGCGACTACCGCTGGAGCCCTGAACATCTTAAGTCTATGTCAGCCTCGGTAATGACAATTGCTTTAGAGATGGCAAATGAAGAGAACCCTGGCGAATTTGTGGCGCAGAAGCTTGGCTTGTCGTTGAGTGAAGAAGAGCTTGCCACGCTAGATAGCGTATCAAACCAAGATGATGAAACTCGCTTCATGGCAGTAAAAACCTTCTTAGACACCAAAACAAACACGGGGTGGACAACAGGCGGTCACACTGGTGTAGATGTTGAAGTATTTGCTTTTGGCGCTGGTTATCAATCGCTTATGGGGCAAATTGATAACACGGATATTGCAAAAACAATCTTCAGTTTTATCGATAAAAAACAGCCAGTAATAATCGATTCCGATTCAAATAAAGTATCAGAAAAGGTATCGACCAACATTGAGCTTACGTCAGACGAAGATGATGATGGCTTGTGTGACTTTAAGGAAGATTGGCGCTGTAACTAATCGCTACATTGTTTGTATAGAAATTAAAGCGCCAGCGTTTTTATAACAAGGCGCTTTATTTTTATCTGTGGTAAGCAGGAAAGGGGAACTATGAAAAACGAAATGCTGGCACTACTTCAAGATATCTATGATGAAGTTGAGCCCATGTTGGGCATGGGAAAAGTTGCCGACTACATCCCTGCGTTGGCCACGGTTAATCCACGGCAATTTGGCATTTCAATTTGCGATACAAACGGTCAAATAACGTCGATAGGCGATGCGAGCGTTCCTTTTTCTATCCAAAGTATCTCAAAAGTCTTTAATCTTGTTTTAGCTATCAATCACTACGGTGAAACCATGTGGGAGCGAGTTGGATGCGAGCCATCTGGCCTGCCGTTTAATTCTCTTGTACAGTTGGAATATGAAAACGGTATTCCCCGCAACCCCTTTATTAATGCCGGTGCGCTGGTGGTCAGTGACATGGTGCAATCTCGTTTTGCTTCCCCTTATATTGCCATGCGAGATTTTGTAAGACGCTTAAGCTGTAATGGCGATATTGTGGTGAATAAGGTGGTGGCAGAGTCTGAATACGAGCATCGCTCTCGCAATGCGGCAATGGCATACTTGATGAAGGCCTATGGGAATTTCGAAAATGAAGTGGAAGATGTACTTCGTAATTATTTTCACAACTGTGCGCTAGAAATGAGTTGTGAGGACTTGGCGCGCTCAACGAGCTTTCTTGCTAACGCAGGTTTTTCTACTTGCGCAAATGAAAAGGTGCTAACGCCTTATCAAACCAAACAAGTGAACTCGCTTCTGGCGACCAGTGGGATGTATGACGAAGCTGGGAGCTTTGCTTTTAAAGTAGGCTTGCCGGGTAAAAGTGGCGTAGGTGGAGGCATAGTGGCTGTTGTACCAGGACGCTTTTCAATATGCGTATTTTCGCCAGCGCTTAATAGCGTGGGTAATTCTCAGCTAGGTGTGGCGGCTTTGACATCGCTAAGTGAACGCATCAATTGGTCTATTTATTAGGGGCTATTACGCTTCGCTGTATATCAAAGGTCAACAGGCCTTAGTAGCCTGTCAATTCCATAAAGCCGCTCCCTGAATGGGAGCCTTTTATATGCACTCGCCCTTCATAATAGGGAAATAAGCTGTTATTCCATTGGCTTTCCTTGAACGGGCGAATGGATAGGTCGATATCTTTTTCTGGTATTTGAATGCGCCAAGCGGTGGGAACAGAGCGAGCTGACTCTCCCTCGTTGATTGTTTCATAGGCCGTTGGCGTAATTGATACTTTGGCTTGGTCGATAGTTTCTTTCGTGCCATTTTCCGCTATATAGCTAGCCGTTGTGAATATTTCGCTGTGTTTGCTTTTGCTATTTTTCATGTTTTCATTCATGGCGTGCATGCGAAACGCCATCAATTTACTTCCATCGTCTAAATGCAGCGAAAACCAATCCCATCCCATGGCTTCACTGTTGGCTAGGTGGCTCGTCCATTCGTGATCAAACCAGCCTTTACCCGCAACTTTTACGCTATTGCCCTCTATGTTTAACGTACCTTCCGCGTTAATGAACGGCTGGCTGTAATAGTAGGAGCGAAGGCGTTCGTCTTGTGTTTTTTTACTGTAGCCGTTATCACCCTGTTTGATGAAAGGCCCAGAGGTGTTTAGGTTAAGCGCTATTTTGACGGCGCTAACGCTTGGCGCGTCATTTAATTCTGATAAGCTGTCTGCAGAGGTAGCGGGGATTTTTTCACGTGTTTTAAGCGGATGAAGCGTGCTGCTTTGCCCGAAAGAGAAAGTTAATACGGACGGGAACATGGCTTTGCTTTCTGCACCTGTTTGGACCTTCGCCTGTGCCGCTTTCCAAACCCAATCGTCAAACACTGTCGTAAAGGGTTGTTGATTCACATAGGCATTACCTACGCCACCGCTTGCGAATCGTTCTTCGAAATAATGCTGTTCAGCGGTGTGCAGCGAAGCATGTCCCATCCACTGCTGGCCATTGCTCCAGTTTCTCGCGATATGGCTATTAGCGTTAGTATGGAGGTTATCTTCAGAGATATGACTAGTACTACTTTCGGCGCTACTTTTGTAATTACTTTTGGCATTACTTTCGGCGCTACCTTCAGCACTCTTTTTAGCATTAGCATTAGCATTAGCCTTAGTGCTTTGAGGGGCGTCTAGCCCAGTATTGAAACGAAAAAGCGTATATTGAAGGCCGAACTCTTGCCCGTCTTCAGCGCTTAACACAAACGTGAGGTACCACCACTCTAACTGAAAATCGGGATGACTCATGTGATCGCGCGGTAATGCAACAGTATAGCCCCGCTTTACTGGCGTAAAGGCGTCACTCGACTGCATGTTTCCAAAAAAGCCGTTTGGCGTGGAGGTTCCCAGAGTTTCGTTTTCATCTTTTGGGTTTTCAGTACATGCACTCAACGTGAAACAAACAGCTACAAGTACTAAAAAGATGTTGGCTTTAAATCGCAAAAACGTGGTGTTGGCACTACCTAAATGGTTTGTCATAGCTGAACTTCCTGCCTTAAATCAATTTTCGGCTTAAGTTTTCCTAAAGGTAACAACAGCACCAGTGAAACGATAAGCAGCGATAACCCCACGTTAGAGAGAATAACCTCTGCATTAATTGAAAGCGGGTACACCCAGTTAAATGCATGCCGGTTTACTTGTTGAATAAAGACATAGGCCAAGTACACGCCAAAAGGAATAGCGAGCAAGGCTGAGATAAAACAAAGCAGCAGATATTGCGCAAACAGGGATACTTTTACTTTAAGCTGACTAACGCCAAGGGCACGCAATACAGATAACTGCGCTGCGCTGCCTATGGTTAGTACCGTCAGCGAAACAGCGAAGGCGACGCCCGCCACCAATAGGGTGGCAATGTTAAGGCCGTCGGTTAATACAAAGGTACGATCAAAGGTCTGCATAGAGGTATCTAACAGCGCTTGTCGGGTATAGACGGCAATTTCGCGGTGTTCCCCTAACTGTGATTTTAGCTGCTGTTCGAGGATGTCCTTTCCATAGGTGCTTTGTTTGTTGTCGCCTATCACGTTAGTCTCAATAGGCGGCTCTGGGTAAATAGCCACTACACCGGAAAAAAGTTGATCCCTGATAAGGACATCGTTTCGATTAAATGAGGGAAGAGGCACTAATATTTGCCCGTTCAGGTTACCGTAGTCGGGATAAATACCCAGTACTTTCCATTGAGGCGTCGCTGCAAATACGTCTGAGTTCGACGAACTGCTTTGTGAGCCTTGTGTTGGGTCAGTAGTTTTATCTTGTGGCGAGCTAAACGCCTCGTTAGATGTATTAACCGCCAAAGAACTTGAATTCGCAGTTTTACGAAGGTGAATATTTTCTATATCTAGCGTGTGTCCTAACTTAGCGTTAAGGGCAAACGCTAATTGCTGATTGATGAATACCCCTTTCCCTTCTGTAAACTCACGCCACACCGTGTTGAGGTCGTTGTTTATTACATCTTCGAGGACAAGCGCCTTTTTACCGTTTTGGTGAACGGGGTAGCTACTGATAGAAACGTGGGTGGGCGAGATGTTACTGACTTCACGTGTTTCTTTATGTATCTCTTTATGTGTCTCTTCTTGAGCATGTGAGCCAATAACAGCTCCCTCGGCCTTAAGTAAAGGAGTTAAAGCAAGCGGAGGTAACGATTTGGTAGATAACGTTTCGATACGACTAAGTGGCGCGTCGGTGTACAGATAGAAAGGCGCGTAAAGCCTTTGCGTTAACCACTGTTCAGTGGCGTCTCTAAAGCTGTCCGTCATGGTGTTCATACCAATATTTGCGGTTAGCGCGATAAAGAATGCACAAACGGCGAGACGGGCTTTGCTAGACAGTAAATGCATATTAGCAATGACGTAGTGGAACGCGGGCCACTGTCTTGGTACAAATCTAGTCAGTAGCCTAGAGAAAATAGGTAACCAAAGAAGAATAAGCGCGCAGCTGGTAAGGAGTAACAGTGCAACAAAGAAAAGTGCTGAAGCAGTAGAAGATACGAACCCCTCAGCGATAAATAATAGTAGTAGGGCACATAATGAGATAAGACCTACGGCAAATTGGCCTAACGCGTTTTCTTTTTTGACAGGCGCTACGGTTAGGGCATTTGAAAGCTTAACTATAGAAACTAACGAAAAAACAACTAGCGATATAAAGGTCGTTGTTAATGCGAAGCCGAAGGTGAAAAGCAGATTAACGTCTGGGTTAACAAATACAGCGTTAAACAACGACGTAAATGTACCGTTTATCACAGGTGACAACCATGACGCAGCTTGAAAACCGATGAACATGCCAATTGGAATACTTATTACGCAGTAAACAAGCAACTCGGTGAATAAGGCAATGCTTAAAATTCGCTGAGATATGCCCAGCTGCCGTAAACGAATGATATTGGGTAGCCGCGTGCGGTACATCAAGTTTAGCGCGTTAAGTACTATAAAAAGCGCCACAACGCCCATCAGTCCACTCATCGCCCAAAGATTTAATCTAAAACTATCTGGCAACGAACCGGTGTCATTGTCTGTATTGCTAGTGGTTTGCTTTACAGGTATTCCAAGTAGGGTTTCTATTTGGGTTAAATGCTGATGTGATAGCGGTGAAAATGCAATAAACCCGGAAAGTGGGACGTAAGCTTTCTGTTGCTTTGCTTGTTTCTCTTGCGCGCGTTTAGCATTGTCAGGAATAACAGGCTTAACAGGTTCATCATTCTCAATCGTTACCCCGCCTCTGTAAAACTCATCGATAGAGATTAAAATTGTATTTTGCGGAGCAAAGCTGCTCACATACGCGCTTACCGTTGCAGGCCAATAGGGACTTGGCGCGGTTTTTCTATCGATTTCATTGAGCGTGTCGTGACAGGCCAGTTTTGCGTTCGTTAAGGGGTGAATAAGCCCATTTACTGCGAAGTCTACCCCAGAATTTGAGCGCAATTCGCGTCCCGCTGGCGTCTGCTGGTTTTCCATTTCACTAAATTTCTTCGCATTTTGCGATAAATAGGAAAGCGAAAGAGCGCTATCGTTTTGGGCAGGCGCTTCAAAACCTCTCTTTCTAAATGCATTTCCTAAAAGAGGCTGAGTATCAACACCGATTAATGTGAGAGTTGTTGTGGGCTTGCTGGCATTGCACGATAGGGTGATGTCTCGTTCAGCTATCGCAACAAGCTGGGTAAACCCCTGCTTGCGAAGCGTGGCATAATCGCTTTGTGTAAAGCGATCTCTGCTGTCTGCTGGGGTGATGATACTACCCAAGGTAAGCCCTTGCTTCGACTGTAATAGTTCACCTTGTGTGGCGCCTTCGTTTATAAGCAAAACGGTAACTAAGCCAGCATTGGCCAGTATAATTGCGGCCATAATGAGCAAAGGCTCCCACGGCCTGTGCCTTGCCATTGCAAGTAAGCTAGAGAGCGCTAACAGTAGAGTGCGTAGCACGTTATCTTCCTACTTGCTGTTTTCGGTGGGTTTTTCACAGGGCGCATATCGCTAACGTTTTTCACCTGTAATTAGCTTGCTGCTACTGGTGAAGATAAGGTTTGTTCTTTAGTTTTATATTTCACACTCTCTAATACCCCTTTATGTAGTCGCAATGCGGCGTCTGCTTTTACTGCGACGTCTTGGCTATGAGTTACCACAACAAGAGAAGTATTGGCCTCTTTACAAGTTTTAAAGAGTAAGTCAGACACGGTTTCGCTAGTGGTTTCGTCTAAGTTGCCGGTGGGTTCGTCGGCCAAGATAAGCGAGGGGCGATGTACAAGTGCTCTAGCAATGGCACAGCGCTGCTGTTCACCGCCAGATAACTGACTTAGCGGCTTTTGCGCTAGGCGTAATATTCCAAGCTGCTCCATTAACGCTAATTGGTAGTCGTTATCTACATTACCTTTTAGCCTTGCAGTAAAGGCAATGTTGTCCCACGCATTAAAGCAGTCGAATAGATTGAAGCTTTGAAACACGATACCTAAATGCTGTTTGCGAAAATTATCAATATCCTTCGCTTTAAATGTATTATCGAGTTTGCTATTGCCAGCAATCGACAATCCATTTACCGCAATATCTCCTCCGTCGGGCGTCTCAAACCCAGCAATAAGCGACAGCAAGGTAGATTTACCGCAGCCAGAAGCCCCCTGAATACTCACCGATTCACCTGTCTTTACGGTAAGGTTAAGGTTGTTGATGAGCGGAGCCCCTGTCTTTGAAAAAGATTTCTTTAAGTCTTTTATTGTCAGCATAATTCGCCGTTTTGTATTGAACCGTCTTAGTGTGAACATGAAGGAGCGAGAATGCATGCAATAGGCAATATTCAGCGCTTATGGCGTAATGCTAGAGGCGCAATGCGCGCTTTAAATTAGCGCCAACATGTTCTAATAGAATGGGTTATTTTTATCATTGAGAGTATACGTAATACTCACGCTTTTTGGTTAAAAGCGGTGTGGGAATTTGATGGCTAGTATTCTTCTGCGTTTCAGGAAATTGCTTTAGTAGCCTAAATTACAAAATATGTAATAGCTTCAGTCGTAGGGAAGGGCATGTTAAAGGGGCGTTAAGCCCCTTATCGATTGTCTTTTTACTGATTAATAAAGTTATCGAGTTCTTCGCCAGTAATTTTTTTGATTTGAGCGAATAAATACCAGAGCGCTGCAATAAGCAAAATCATGCTCGGGATCACAATGACTGGATAGCTAAGCGCAGTCATTCGGCCAAGCTCTTCAGTGTATGCCGTAGTGCCCGGCTCACTGACCAAAATCATTTTAGCTAAAATATAGTTAAGTGCAGAAGAGAGGAAAAACGAACTGGCTACGATGTAAGAGCTAACCGCGACTTTCTTTTTAAACTCGCTCTGCTTTCCTTTCGCATCAAGAACTTGGTTTAGGTGTGGCCAGTTTATGATTTGGTCGTTCAAAATAAGCATTTTGACCAAGGGTTTATTGGAGTATTGGGTTACCAGTACAGCAATACCGATAATGCCTGGGATAGCGGCTTCTTTTATCGCAATATACTCTGCGGGCAGTTTAAGTAAGCTAAACCCGCCGGTAAGTAGTACGCTGATAATGCCTAAAATGGAAAAGCCGTTGACCTTTCCCGACTCTTTTAAATCCCATAGGCCATAACCAATAGGAAAGCTGAGTGCCGCCACAATGCTCCACGCAGGGCCTAGGTAATCTTCCGAACTTGCATAGCTCATTAGCACCACAGGAATAACAATGTTAAACGCGAGGTTGCCGAAAAAGCCTTGGTTTTTTTGTGTAGGTTCTTGTACTGCTGACATATCTAATTACAACGTCTTATCTTGAGGCTAATTATACGTAAACTAATTAGCGTGCCCAGTGCCATGCGGCAAATAAGCCGCCAATAAAGCCAAACAGATGATATTCAAAGGAAATAAATTTGGATGTGGGAAGCACACCAACCAGCATTCCTCCGTATAGCGCTGCAACTACTAGTGAAATAAGCAAATACCGCACTTTGTTACTTCTAAACCCTGCTAGCACGAGGAAGCCGAAGTAGCCATATACCATGCCGCTCGCGCCAATATGCGTAGCGCTTCTACCGAACAGCCACACGCCCAAACCACCTATAAGCAGTGCGCTTAGCGTAGCGATAAGAAACGTGCGTTTTCCCCACTGCATAGTAAGCCACATGAACAGCAAAAGAGGCACCAAGTTAGCCATCAAATGCGTGGGTGTACCGTGAAGGAAAGGGGCTGTGAATATATATGGCAAGGTTGAAAGTGTACGAGGCACTACACCAAACTGATTAAGTGCATTGCCGGTAAGTAAGTTTGCTACTTCTATTACGATTAACAATGCACCTAGCGTCAGTAGAACGCGAATTTGGAAAGAAAGCGGCTTCATCGAAGGCCCCTAAAGTAGATTACAAAATAATATGAGGAAGGTAGCGAGAGAGATCTTGGGTAATAGCAGATGCATCTTCTCTTACTGAAATACCTGCTGGCATGTCATCTACCAACCAACTACCTATGAGTGTATGGTTACCTTCAAAAACGGGTAAAGGTTCAAATGCTTGAACAATATAGCCTTCTTCGCCGTAAGGACCATCGCTAAGCCTATTCTCAATTCCACCTTCAATGATTGAAACATTCGCGCCTTCCCTAGAAAATAGAGGCTTTTTAATCCACTTTCCTGATAGTGTGTTTGTTTTTATTTCATCTGAAAAATAAGCGGGAAGCAGGTTAGGGTGGCCTTCAAATTTCTTCCAAAGCTGAGGAAGCAAGGCTTTATTGGAAATTATCGATTTCCACGGAGGCTCTATCCAATTAACTTGGGCATCTTCTAACACGTCGCCAAACTCTTCGCGCAGCATAAATTCCCAAGGATAAAGCTTGAAGCAGTCTGTAATCGGCGCGTCTTGAAGATCGGTAAAAACGCCCGTGTCCGCTAACCCAATATCTTCAATAAAAACGAAGTCAGCTAAAAGCCCGGCCTCTGTAGCGCAGTCTTGTAGGTACTGCACTGTTCCGCGGTCTTCTACGGTATCTTTACAACACGCCATGTGCAGTTGATTAATGTTGTAGTGCAATGCTATTTCGCGAAAGCGATGAACTAGTTTTTCTTGCAAGCTATTGAACTGATCAGCGTGCAGGGCGAGTTTGCCGGCATCCACATTTTGTGAAAGCCACAGCCATTGCCAGAACCCAGATTCATACAAGCTGGTGGGCGTATCTGCATTATTTTCTAGCAGCTTAGCTGGCCCTTTGCCGTTGTAGACAAGGTCAAGGCGTGAATACAAACTGGGGGCTCTTTCCTGCCAGCTGTTTCTTACTAAGTCCCAACGTTGCTCTGGAATTCGAAAACGAGTAAGTAATTCCTCACTGTTAACCACATCTTCCGTCACTGCCAAGCACATTTGATGTAGCTCGGCTGTGGGGTCTTCAATGTCGTTTTCAATTTGCGCTAGCGTGAATTGGTAGTAGGCACTTTCATCCCAATATGGCTCGCCATACATGGTGTGGAAATGAAAACCAAACTCGTTAGCCAACTGCTGCCAGCCCTTGCGAGGCTGGCAAGGCATTCTAAACATAGTTATCCGCCCCAACCGCCTTTACGGCTGCTGCTACCCCAAGACGATTTTGCACGAACACTACTACCAAAACCGCCTCGTTTCATTGTGCGATTTACGGTGGGTTTAGGTTTGTAGACGTCCTTATTTACGCGATACTTTCTTTTACGAATATCGCCGTCGAACACATAGCCGTCTGCGGTTACCCAGCGCGAACGAAACGGTGAATTATATGAATAGGAAGTATATAAGGGCTGTGAGTAATAGCGATTTGGCGATAGCAGAGAGCTCACCATGTAGCCTGCCATGAACGGCATGAAAAAGCTGCCGCTACTATTATTCACATATTGGCACTGGTTAGGGCCAAATTCATGTTCGCAGTCGTACTCAGAGCTAAAGCGCGGACTGGTGCGCATGGCCTCGTCGACAGCTGTCTGGTAGGCAGCTTCACAACGCTCTACTGCATCAGGAAAATCCTGTTTACAGTCTTCTAGTGAGGTGTAAATGGTGGCGTCTTCTTTTTCGCCGCCACAACCACTTAAAATAACGCTGGCCACACCCAATGCTAAAGGCTTCACGCTAAAACCTTTGCGCATGCGACCAAGGTCAATATGTTTGGTGCGTTTTAATGCGGGCTTTTCACCTTGCACGCTATCAACAACATCAAGCTGAGTGTTTCGTTTATCAGTCATCGCTGCCCCCTTAATAGGTCATGCAAGCGGCATTGAGTAAGCCTACGGCAATAGACATGCTGGCAAGCATAACACCCGCAGAAACTTCGTTATTGTTTATGCGCTCAGCGATTTTCGGCATAAAGCTAAAACGCAAAATGGCAAACGCTAGGGATTGTGCAATCACAGCAACAAGCGCCCAAATAGCAAAATCTACTACAGCAACCGAGTTTGAAGCTGCGCTGCCAAGGGCGATAGCAAAACCGATTATAGCACCACCAAAACCGATGGCAGCGGCAACGTTTTTCTCTTCTTTTACCAGCTTCCATTCATCGTGAGGTGTGACCAATGCGTACACCAATTTGAAGATAAACAAAAAAACAATCGACAAGCCGAAGTAAAGCGCAAAGTTATCAAGGCCAGCCAAAGATTGCATGATCGTATCCATAGTTATTCCCTTTTTATTAACCGTTTATAGTGATATCTGCAGGTTCAACATCAAACCCCGTTGAAATCACCAAACATCTATCTAAATTATTACCTACTTGCTTTTCTTCACCCACAACAAGCAGGGTTTCAACTCTATCGTTACTGATTGGGCGTTCGTACAGCATCATAAACTGATCAGTGGTACTCACATCACCATCTTCTTCATAGGTAGTTTCAGTGACGGCAACAGGCGGTGACTCATCGCCCACTGCCCCCCACACGCGGGTATAGACCTTGCCGTCAAGCTCATAGGTGGGCTGGCTGATAACGTTTTTCAAGCATTCGTTCCACTGAGCAGTATTACCAATGGTTTTCGTTTCATAAAAGTGCCACAGCTTAACATCGGTAATGTGATTCTCAGACAAGCCGCCGTCGGTGACCACCTGTAAAAACCCATCGTCGTCGGTGTAAAAGCGAAGCAAAGTGCCACCTGTATCTAAGGGCGCTTCACCTACCGCTTGAATTAATTGAGAACGGGCTGCGCCTTCAATAGTGAGCTCAGGTTCTAATAGCGAAAGTTTCAAGTTATCTAACTCGAAAGAGCCACCTAAATAAAGCCCCATTATTTCTGGCGACTTAGGTTTTTTAGGTTCTGATTTTCTAAATAATTTACTAAACATGTTTACGCCTCTTAATCAGCGTCTAGGGAAGACCAGTTAATTGCGTTAATGCGGCGCTCAGCAATGTAGAACAAAGTGTCACCCGGGTTTAACGTAACGTCCAACGGTGGGTTTACCACCATTTCTTTCACAAGGCCATTTGGCGCATAACCAATAAAGATGGCATCGTGTTTACGTTTCAAATTAATGAATAACTTAGCAACAGAGATGGCGTGGCTACTTTCTGGGATTTTTACTGAAAATTGCGCCTGGCCTTCTTCAATACTCAGCAAGTCGTGATGAAGCATACTTGAACCAGGATCAAAAGCGGCTTTAACTAACATTTCTATTGCCACGCTCGGTGTACACTCCACTTTAGGGCAGTGATCCTGAAGTAAGCTGACTAGGCTATCATCATCAAAATAAGCCACCTGATGTGCATCAGGATTACGCTTAGTACAATACAGCGCGGTAGTCATGGTGACATCGTCTTGTGGGTTATCGATAAGAATAGTTCGGGCGGTGGACACGCAGGCGCGATCCATATCTTCGTCTTTGTTAAACGAATCTACCTTCACGAACTCAATCACGCCAGGCATGGGATTAGTGATATCGGCCTTCACGCACAGCACAATATCGGGGCGCTCTGGCATGGCATCGCGTTCTTGAAGTATTAAATCAAGCAGCAGCATAGTACGCTGCTCATTCCACCCAATTACTAAGATATGTTCATCTAGCATCAAGCTGTTCATACCCAACAATCCTTTCTTCCACGTTAATGAAACCCAAGCTGCAATCCGGCCAATTACCATGGCGAAGATACTCAAACCAAGCGGTATGACGTAAAGCGCTACAACCAGTTTTCCCGCTGGCGTGACGGGAGATAAATCACCATAGCCCACTGTAGAGGCGGTGACCGCCAGCCAGTAAATAAAGTCGGCGTTGGTAATTAAATCGTGCTCGTCTGCAGCGTAAAGTAGCCAATAGCTTGTTACTGCGTAAAAGGCGGTGGCACCGACAATAGTGTACCAGCGTGATTCTGCAAAATATTGCAGCATGATTTTTCGCAGTTTTATCCATGGAGACATAAAAGAAACAGCCCTTGTTATGCGTGCCCTTACTCTGCCTTGAAGTACTTGATTTGTCTAGGTTAGCGCTTTACTTAACGGTAATTTACGCAGGAAATTATTGTAACAAGAATTAAAAATGGGAGCGCGTAGCTCCCATTTTTCTAACTTACTTGCCTAGAATTCGCGCTAGCTCGTCATCGGCCGAGGTTTTACCCCCTTTGATACCCGCTTCGGCTAAGCGTTTTTCTAGATCGCTGCTCGACTCATTGTTTGCTAACTCTTCTGCAGCTTGTAGCTCAGCATTGCGCATCTTTTGCTTATCTTGAATACGTGACAGTGACTCTGTCGCCGTTTTCATTTTGCTATTCGCACCCATGTGGCGTGAAGAAACCGCTACTTGCGCCTTCTGAACGCTTTCAGTGGCTTTTACCATATCCACTTGCTGCTCTAAGCGACGTAAATTCGCTTTCGCCTGTTGGATATTTTGTGCCAGCTGCTTTTCTGACTGCTGGAACTGATCAAGATAAGTTTGTTCTTGGTCTCGTTCCTCTTTAAGTTCAGACACCTTTTGCGCACAGTCTAGCGCGAGTTGGCGGTCGCTATCGATGGCCTTGCGCGCGTGAGCTTCGTATTCCGCAATTGACGAATTGAAGCTATCCACTTTTTGCTGAGAAAGTTTACACTTTGCCAAGATTTGGGTACGTGCATGGTCTGACTTACGCAATTCTTCTTTGGCTTCTCTAATTTCTTGTTCCAGAATTCGAATAGCCTGACTGTCTACGACAGATTGAGCAGCTTCGGTTGCACCACCTTTTACTGCAGTTACTAATTTTTTCCACACTGACATTCGCTTCTCCTTAGAAGTAAATTTTAGTTAAGGTGTGTTTCGTAGGCATCTAAGAAAGATGCAACATTCTGAAACAGGGTTTCCACTTCAATAACGATACTTTCGGCTTTTGACTGGGCACTTAGCGCACCAAAGGCAGTGTAGTACTCTTCACCACCAATGTTTGAAATGCCTACCGTGGTCAAAGGGAACACCATATGAGTAGACAATATTTCATGATCTAGCGCTGGCTTATCTTTTACTTCCGACGCTGCAAACAAAAGACTCTCTACTAAAATCTGCTCTCCGCTGATAGCAAGCCAGGCATCTATGCCGTCTTGATTAGCAATAAGTAAGCAGTTTTCCTCACGTGTTACCACAAAGTCATCATGCTCTTTAAATAAGGCTTCGATGCTTTCCAGTTCCCAGCTCATACCTTTCTCCTTTAATTATTGAAGCGATAGTTGTGAAAATGAATG
The DNA here is from genome assembly GCF_022348305.1 of Alteromonas sp. MmMcT2-2. Taxonomy (NCBI): domain Bacteria; kingdom Pseudomonadati; phylum Pseudomonadota; class Gammaproteobacteria; order Alteromonadales; family Alteromonadaceae; genus Alteromonas; species Alteromonas sp. MmMcT2-2. The sequence goes on along the minus strand of NZ_JAKRFA010000010.1, from coordinate 6,613 downwards.
TCGTGTAAGTGGTGTCTTATACAACTGCACTTTATTAAAAACAGATGCTTTGCTGTATTAACCACCGAAGTTACTGTAACGACTATTTTCATCTTCGCCAATATCTTGACTTGCAGTGTAGACCTGTTGTGCCATAATCGTCAACATTAAATACATTCTATAAGTGTAAAAAAGTGTGTTTTTGTAAATTATACATCACATTTGTGTGGTTTTGGAGGCTGTGTGAACACAGGAAATGCGCAAGGTGCTAAGAATGCGTGGCGGCAAACGGTTGCAAGAGTAGTGAAATCTGAAATGTCTGTGCGCGGCGTGAAATATCAAGCGCTAAGCCAAAGGCTGGAAGAGATTGGCGTGGAGCAAAGCGCAGATAACCTCAGAAATAAGGTAAATAAAGGTATTATGGGCGCCGATTTACTTCTGCAGATTTTGTACGTGTTGAAGGCGCGTCCATTAGATGGGGCGCTTTTAGAGGAAATCTTAACTGATCTTCAGCAATAAACAGCGTAAAATACCGCCGTTTATAAGATATCGATATTCAACTAACCTGTCGCGCAGAGGAATCGAAGCTTCGCAATAACGTTGCGATGAGTGAAGGTAGGCAGGGAAAATAAGCAGATAAAAAAATACCCAGCAAGTGCTGGGTACGAATGATAAGGAATGTTTATGGGAGAACATCATCACTATCTGCAGGTATCTTAACCGTTTAAGGATTTAAGTGCTATTTAATAAATTGAATTGTACGTATATTGTTCAATATAAAGTTATTTTATAATATGCGTTATTTTTTAAATTTTTGATAAGTAAGGATTTTTGTTTTTGTTTTGACTTTGGTTTAATCTATAAATCTATTTTTATTAGCCTTTAGTTTCAACTTAAATAGCACTTAATATTCTACTTTTGTCTAACTTTTATGCCGTAATTTAGTCGTATTTATGAAACTATCAGATTTTAGCTTCGAGCTACCCGAAAAACTTATCGCCAAATACCCAACTCAGCAACGTACAGCGAGCCGCTTGTTACATTTAGACGGGAAGACAGGCATTGTGGCGCATACAATGTTCGCTGACATGCTGAAATTCGTAGAGCCAGGCGACCTCTTGGTGTTCAACAATACGCGGGTTATTCCTGCACGCTTACTGGGCAAAAAGGAAACGGGCGGACAGGTTGAAGTGCTGATCGAACGTATAACATCAGACAATACAGCGTTAGCGCATGTTCGCGCGAGCAAGGCGCCTAAGCCTGGATCTAAGCTGATTCTTGAAGAAAAAGTGAATGTTACGGTGACAGGGCGAGACGATGCGCTATTTATTTTACAGTTTGACCACGATGAGACCGTATTAACGCTGCTAGAAGCCCATGGCCACATGCCGCTACCTCCTTACATCGACCGTCCCGATGAAAGTTCAGACAAAGAGCGCTATCAAACCGTTTACAATCAAAAGCCGGGCGCGGTTGCGGCGCCTACTGCAGGGCTACACTTTGACGATGCAATACTGGCTGCGTTAAAAGCAAAAGGCGTGAATTTGGCCTTTGTAACTTTACACGTTGGCGCGGGTACGTTTCAGCCTGTGCGCGTTGACAATATTCAAGAGCACAAAATGCACGCAGAGTTCGCCGAAGTACCGCAAGACGTTGTTGACGCTGTTCTAACCACAAAGGCCAACGGTAAACGTGTTATTGCAGTGGGTACCACGTCAGTACGCTCCTTGGAGTCAGCGGCAAAGGCAAGTGCAGAGCGCGGTGACGAGGAAGTTATTGCGCCATTTAACGAAGATACTGAGATTTTTATCTACCCTGGTTTTGAGTTTAAAGTGGTAGACGCAATGTTCACCAATTTTCACCTTCCAGAGTCCACGCTAATGATGTTAATTAGCGCGTTTGCTGGCAAAGAGAATGTCATGAAGGCGTATCAAGAAGCGATAGAGAAAGAATATCGATTCTTTAGCTACGGTGATTCTATGTTTATTGAACGCGCCTAAGCACAATTGCCCAAGGACATTAGGCGTTTAAATCGGTGTTTTGCAGGCCTTTCTAGCTTAGTTACAGATAAACATAGATACGGGGCATGATCTCAGCCGAATTACTGGTATAATCGCCGCCAATTTATTTTTATACCCAGCGCAAAAGCGCACCAAAGTGGGAATGCTTTCACATGCAATTTGAGTTGTTAAAAACCGAAGGCCGAGCACGACGCGGTCGTTTGGTGTTTGAACGCGGTGTTGTTGAAACCCCAGCGTTCATGCCCGTAGGTACATACGGTACTGTTAAGGGAATGACCCCTGAAGAATTAAAAGACAGCGGTGCACACATCTGTCTTGGAAACACGTTTCACCTGATGCTTCGTCCTGGTACAGGCATTATTCGCCAGCATGGCGACCTACATGACTTCATGAATTGGGACAAGCCAATCCTTACGGATTCGGGTGGCTTCCAAGTGTTTAGCTTGGGTGATTTGCGTAAAATTACCGAAGAAGGTGTAACATTCCGCTCTCCGATAAACGGCGAAAAGATCTTACTTACGCCTGAAAAATCGATGGAAGTTCAGCGCGATTTGGGCTCTGACATCGTGATGATTTTTGATGAGTGCACGCCGTACCCCGCTACTGAACAAGAAGCGCGCGTTTCAATGGAAATGTCGCTACGTTGGGCCAAACGTAGTAAAGAAGCCCATGGCGATAACCCAGCAGCACTGTTTGGTATCATTCAAGGCGGTATGTACGAAGGTCTGCGCGACGTTTCACTTGCTGGCCTTGAAGCTATTGGCTTCGACGGTTACGCCATTGGTGGTCTTTCAGTAGGTGAGCCGAAAGAAGATATGATCCGCATTATCGATCATACCGCGCCTAAAATTCCGGAAGATAAACCTCGCTATTTAATGGGCGTGGGTAAACCTGAAGATTTGGTAGAGTCTGTGCGTCGCGGTATCGATATGTTTGACTGTGTAATGCCCACGCGTAACGCGCGAAACGGTCACCTGTTTGTGACTGAAGGCGTAGTGAAGATTCGCAATGCAAAACACAGAAACGACACCTCGCCATTAGATGAGAATTGTGATTGCTACACTTGTAAAAACTATTCTCGCTCTTATCTACATCATTTGGACAAGTGTAACGAAATCTTGGGTGCGCGCTTAAACACCATCCATAACCTTCGCTACTATCAGCGTGTGATGCAGGGTCTTCGCGATGCGATTGACGCAGGTACGCTTGATGAGTTTGTACAAGAATTTTATGAACAAAAAGGGTTGCCGGTTCCGGCACTATAACAACGATAATATTTGGGGAATTTTATGAGCCTATTTATCTCTAACGCTTACGCACAGTCTGCTGGTGCGCCGCAAGGTGGCGGCATGGAAATGATCATCATGCTAGCTGTATTTGGTTTAATCTTTTACTTCTTGCTTTACCGTCCACAGGCTAAGCGTGTAAAAGAGCATAAAAACCTAGTATCGTCACTTAGCAAAGGCGATGAAGTGTTAACACAAGGTGGTTTGGTAGGAAAAATCACTAAAGTGTCAGAAGAAAAAGACTTCATTGAAGTTGCACTTAACGATTCAAACAACATCGTTGTTCAGAAGTCTTCAGTAACTGCTGTGCTGCCTAAAGGCACGATGAAGTCACTGTAAGTAACAAAAGCCGGGGCCGGGACGCTTCCCGGTACTGGCACGAAAGGATTATCCAGTGCTAAACAAAAACTCTATTTGGAAAGTACTGAGTGCACTCATTGTGGTTGCAATGTGTGCACTTTATGCGCTTCCTAACATTTACGGTGAAGATCACGCCGTACAAATCTCAGCAGGCCGTGACGCTGTGGTAACTGACGCCACTGTGGAACAAGTAAAAGCCGCGCTAAGTGAAAAGAATATCTCTCCAAAACGTGTTGAGTTTGAGAACGAACAAATATTAGTTCGCGTTTCGGATTCTGACACCCAGCTTGTAACGCGCGAAACGCTTGAAAAGGCGCTTGGTGATGACTACTACGTGGCTATGAACCTTGCCCCTGACACGCCAGAATGGCTTGAAGGCCTAGGTGGCGCGCCAATGAAGCTAGGTCTTGACCTTCGCGGTGGTGTTCACTTCTTGATGGAAGTGGATATGACCGAAGTGATTGCTAAGTCGCTAGAAGACGCAGAGGGTGGTTTCCGTACTTCACTGCGTGAAGAAGGCATTCGTTATCGCGGTGTAAAACAGGTTGACGATCATATCGACATTACGTTCCGTGATGAAGATGCGCTAGACAAGGCAGAGTTCTTTTTGCGCAACCAAAGTCGCGACCTGACCTTTAACCAGGTGGACGACTTAACACTTCGCGCTATTTTTGCTGAAAGCAAGCTTCAGGAAATTCGCGACAACGCGGTTAAGCAAAACATTACCATTATTCGCAACCGTGTAAACCAACTTGGTGTGGCTGAGCCGCTTGTACAAAAGCAAGGTGCTGATCGCATTGTTGTGCAGCTTCCAGGTATTCAAGACACCGCCCGTGCGAAAGAGATTCTTAATGCCACAGCAACACTAGAATTTCGCATGGTAGATCAGAAGAACGATATCCGTGATGCATTGAACGGCCGCGTTCCTCCTGGCTCTCAAGTGATTGAAGATCAGCAAGGCATTCCTCAGCTTCTTGAAAAGCGTATTATGCTTACCGGTAGCCATATTATTGATGCGAATAGCGGTGTTGATGAGTACGGACTTCCGAACGTAAACATCTCGCTTGATTCTGAAGGCGGTAATAAGATGTCTCGCTCAACTCGTGGGAACATTGGTAAACCAATGGCTACGGTGTTTATCGAATACAAGTCGACTGGCGAACGTAACAAAGACGGCAAGCTAGTGTTTGAAAAACACGAGCAAGTTATCTCGGTTGCGACTATTCGTGCGCAGCTGGGTAGCAAGTTCCAAATCACAGGTCTTGATTCACCGAAAGAAGCCCGTGACTTAGCGTTGCTACTTCGCGCAGGTGCACTGATTGCGCCAATTCAAATTGTTGAAGAGCGTACGGTTGGACCAAGCTTGGGTAAAGAAAACATTGAGCTGGGCATGCAGGCTATTATGTATGGTCTGGCAGCGGTACTTGTTTTCATGTTGATTTACTACAAAGCGTTTGGTGTGGTAGCGAACATCGCTCTGATTACAAACCTAGTTATGATTGTGGGCATTATGTCGATGATCCCTGGTGCAACGCTTACGCTACCGGGTATGGCAGGTATTGTACTGACCGTTGGTATGGCGGTAGATGCAAACGTGCTTATCTTTGAGCGTATACGAGAAGAGATACGTGATGGCCGCAGCCCACAGCATGCCATTCATCAAGGTTACGACAGTGCTTTTTCTACCATTCTAGATGCTAACATTACCACCTTCATTGCAGGCTTAATCCTGTTTGCCGTGGGCACAGGCCCAATTAAAGGCTTCTCGATTACACTGATGATTGGTATAGCAACCTCGATGTTTACCGCAATCCTTGTTACGCGCGTTATTGTTAACGCAGTATGGGGCGGTCGACGCTTAGAGAAATTGGCGATTTAAGGAAGTAACATGCAATTATTAAAACTATCCGATACCGTCAATTTTATGCGCCTTCGCATTCCTGCGATGGTGTTATCAACGGTACTCATTTTAGGTTCGTTCGTGTCGCTAGGCGTTAATAGCCTTAACTGGGGGCTAGACTTCACTGGCGGTACGCTAATTGAAGTTGGCTATGAGGGCGCTGCTAACTTAGAAGGCATTCGCGCCCAGCTAAACGAAGCGAACTTTGAAGATGCTATAGTGCAAAACTTTGGCAGCAGCCAAGATGTACTTATCCGCATTGCTCCTCGTGATGGCGTTAAAGCCGTGACTATTGGTGAACAGGTACTAGCTGCCTTGCGCGCTGACGGTACTGAGGTTGATATGCGTCGTATCGAGTTCGTAGGTCCTAACGTAGGTGAAGAGCTTACCGAACAGGGCGGCCTTGCGATGCTAGTCGCACTCTTGTGTATTCTAGTTTATGTCGCGATGCGATTTGAATGGCGATTCGCTCTAGGGTCAGTGTCGGCACTAGCTCACGACGTTATACTTACGCTGGGTTTGTTTTCAGTACTTCAAATCGAGTTTGACCTTACGGTACTTGCAGCGGTACTAGCGGTAATTGGTTATTCACTTAACGATACCATCGTTGTGTGTGACCGTATTCGTGAGAACTTCCGCAAAATTCGTAAAGGTGAGCCTGTTGAGATTATCAATATCTCGCTAACGCAAACCCTAAACCGTACTATCATCACCTCATTAACCACGGTGTTGGTATTGGTTGCATTATTCTACAAGGGTGGTGCACTTATTCACGGATTTGCAACAGCATTGCTGTTTGGTGTAGTGGTAGGTACTTACTCATCGGTGTATATCGCAAGTTCAGTGGCACTTGCATTGGGTATTAGTAAAGAAGACCTAATGCCACCACAAGTGGAAAAGGAAGGCGCAGATTTAGATCCTATGCCTTAGTTTTACACGCTTGAAACGTACAAAAACCGCATCTACGATGTAATGCCGATCAGTTAAGAAAATTTTCATGATCGGTTGACCGATCTTTTTAAGGCTTCAAAATCCGATATCAGTCTCTGGTATCGGATTTTTTAATG
>NZ_JAKRFA010000090.1:0-4953 GCF_022348305.1 Alteromonas sp. MmMcT2-2 | reverse complement strand
AGTCCTTTAACTTAGCCCGCTAGGCTTGCAGGACTGTTTCGCGATTAAAAGGCTTCCATTTAGACCAAAATTCGTACACCAAAGGTCAACAGGCCCTAGGAAAGGGTTTCAATTTGTTTTTGTTTGGGTAGTTGTTTTTGTGTGGCTGAACTCCCGGCGGTAGCAATAACGACTAAAGCCACTGCAAACCATTGTGAAAGCGTGAGGGTTTCATCAATAATGATGAACGCCGCTATGGCTGCAACGGCAGGCTCAACACTCATCATAATGCTGAAGGTTTGCTTAGGCATATTGCGCATTGCACTCATTTCTAACGTATACGGGATAGCCGACGAGAATACGCCTACAGCGAACCCGATGAAAATAGCCTGTGGCGAGAGTAAGGCGACACCTTGACTTGCAACGCCAATAGGCACTACACAGATAGCGGCCACTAGCATGCCTAATGTTACCGTAACACCGCCAGAACCTTCGTTGCCTGTTTTGTTTCCAAATACGATGTAACCGGCCCAAAACGCTCCGGCTGTAAGGGCAAGAATAACGCCGACGGGATCTAAGCTCTCGGCCGACGCGCCGCCAATATCGGGAAGCAGCAAACAAACGCCTGCAACGGCTAAAATAGCCCAAGCAAAGTCTCTCTTTTTTCTGGCACTAAAAAATGCCACAGCCAATGGTCCGGTGAACTCAAGCGCAACACCTATGCCAAGGGGAATACGCTCAATCGCAAGATAGAAGATGATATTCATTGCGCCTAAGCAAGCGCCGTAGAAAATAACGTTACGCCATCCTTTTGCGCTTAAGCGCGCTCTCCAAGGCCTAAAAATTATTGTTAACACCAACGCGGCGAAAAACGCACGAAGAGCACTGGTGCCTTCAGGGCCGACGATAGGAAAGAGTTGTTTCGCAAACGATGCACCAGACTGTATGGTTACCATCGCCAGAAGCACTGCGACTATGGCAAGTAAAAAACGTTGATTCACAATATATTGCAACCTGGATGAGACAAAACAGGATTATATTTGTTCTAAAACTGAAATGCTCGTTGATAAGGGAAAGTATTGAAAATTAAAAGGTGATAACAGCTAGTTTCATTATTTTAAACCAATGAGCCTTTTACTTTGCAGTTAGAATACACATGAAAAGTAAGTGAAATAACCAAGATCTGAATGGTGGGCAAAGCACAAGCGTGTATCATGATTATCTCGCACAAATAAATGGAATAAAGACATGGAAATGCGACAACTCTCTTCACCGATAGATATTAAAGGCTTTTCGGTGATTACCAATAATCACACTGAATTCTCACCACAGGGAAAGATACCCACACTTTGGCAAAGGTTTGATAATTCGATAGCTGTTGACTATAAAGACGGCGAGCGAGTGTATGGCGTGTATTTCAACTACGAATCCGATCATTCCGGTGACTTTTCCGTGTTGGCTGGGTTTGACGGTGACTCAGTGCCCGAACATTTAAAGGTTGAGCACATCACTATTCCCGCAGGAAAGTATCTCGTTTTTTCGCGACAAGGTGAAATGCCGCAAATTGCCATTGATGCATGGAGCGATATTTGGCGCTATTTCACAGAAGGAGGTGCCGAGTATGAAAGGACGTTTTCAATAGACTTCGAGCACTATGTGAATGGCAACCATATAGACGTTTATATAGCAATAAAATGACGTCATGTTAACTTTATAATAAAAAAACGGCGCTAATAAGCGCCGTTTTTATCATTGCTCAATATTACGTAAATTACATTTTGTACGCTACGGTAACGTATCCGAAGCGGCCAATGTTGTCGTACGCGCCGTCTATTGAACCCGTGCCTGTCGTGCCCGTCGGTAGCGCACGGTTAAACAGGTTATCAATACCCACGGTTAGGCTAACACCGTTAGCAAAGTTGTAACCCGCGGTCACGTCAGTCACAGCGTATGAAGGCAGTTCCATACGGTTGCTCGGATTTGGGTTACGCGCTAACTCTTGGTTGTCGTAAAGGCTTGAACGTTCTAGGTAGCGAGTTTTCCAGCTTGCTTCCCAATCACCACGGCTATAGTTGATGGTGAATACACCCTGCCAATCAGATTCACCTGCCGTACCTGCGTACTGATAGAATACTTCAGGGTTATCTTGGAATGGGAATTCTTTGCGGTCTTTAAGGTAAGTCGCAATCAAGCTAGTACGGAATGCGCCTTCTAGCGCGTCGAAATCATATCCTAGTTCGAAGTCGATACCCTTGGCTTCTTGACCCGCGATGTTCAATGCATAGCTACGAATCTGAGTGATTTCACCGGTAGTTCCATCACGGTCGATAAGGCCACAGTATACGTTGTTAATACCCGACTCAGAGTCAACACAGCGGTCCAAAATTGTTTGGCCGTCAATAGACGAAATCGCGTCTGTCAGCTCGATTTCCCAGTAGTCAACAGTAGCGGTAAAGCCTTCAAACCAGCTAGGAGTATAGACAACACCTAGTGTTTTAGAGATTGAGCTCTCCGCTTGCAAGTCGATGTTTCCACCGTTTACGCCTTCTAGCGTTGCTGAGTCGTAATCAGAGTTGAAATCTGCAGGGATACCTAACGCTGCACAGTTTGCAATGCGTTGGTCGGCGTTGGCTAAGTCAGCAAGGTTGTCTGTACGACATGGATCGTCTACGCGGAAGAAGGTTTGGCTTGCTTCACCATAAAGTTCACCGATGTTCGGCGCGCGTAGTGCAGATGATTTTGTCGCACGTAGACGTAAATCTTCATACACTTTCCAATCTAGACCAAGCTTCCAGCTTTTCGCGTTGCCAATCGAAGAGTAGTTGGCAATCCGCGCCGCAGTATCAAATGTCAGCATTTCTACGCCAGGGAGATCGGCAAGTAGTGGAATAGTAACTTCAGTAAATACTTCTGATACATCGTAATCGCCTTTATCTTCACCTAGAGTGTTGAAAAAGGTACCCGCTGCATTATCAGGTTCTTCAATTTCGCTTTTTTCTTTGCGATATTCAACACCGGCTGCAAAGCCAACGTATCCTGCAGGTAATTCATAAATACCAGAGTTTGCGATGGTTGCGCCAGCGTTGTATTGTTCAATTTTGCTTGTGCCAACTGATGTAGTATTGACGTAGTCAATTGCTTCTTGTGAAGGCTGACCAAAGCCCATAATGTTCAGCGGTACACAGCCGTCATCACTACCTGACGCACAAACAATGTTTCCATCGCCGTCAGTTATTGCGTTAAGTGCATTCTCGAAGTTTTGCAAAACAAGGTTGTTGCGGTTCTCACGCTCTAATTCAGTTTTGCCGTAGTTTACAAATGCCTCGTAGCTCCACTCGTCACCAATGTAGCCTTCAATACCTAGCACGTAACGATAAGTTTCACGCTCGTCTGCTTCGGTGCGGCGCCCTAGGTCAGTCATCATGCGGTTAAGCTGAATGCTGTCTAGTTCGTTTTCATCCATGTATGCGGCAACGCTATCATCTAGAAAGGCATTGTTACGATAAATGGTTGTCTCTGAGCCGCCATAGAAGAAAGCAGGCTGACCCATTGTAATTGCACGAGTACGCGCGTACTTAGCCTGTGCATACACTGTGGTGTCGTCGTTTAGCTCGTAGTTACCTTTTACATTTAGGTTAGTACGATCAAACTCAGGCTGAAGCTGCGTAAACTGGCGCAGGTTAAACGAATCACAGTTTGCGCAGAACGCACCGTCTACTTGGTCACCGGTGTAGATTTCGCGAATTGAACCGTCAGCGTTGAAAGTCTGAGAGTTGCCGCCAAAAACGCCAGAGTTGTTTAGTGTGTAGTAGCCCGCATTAGCAGTGTAAAAGTTGTCAGGAAATGCCGTTGAATTTAACTGGTCTTCACTGCGCTCGTATCCCATGATGCTTTCAAAGCTCATATTACGATACGACGTTGCAGTCCAAGGGTTGTCAAGGGCCTCTAAAGCTTCTTGTGAGCTGTATTCGGCTGCAAAAGCAATGTTGCCGCGATCATTGTCGAAGTTAAAGCCGTATGATGCTTGGTATTTATCGTTCTTATAACCGTTTTCCTGTGCAAAGCCTTGCGTCGCACTCACGTCGAAACCTTCAATGTTCTTTTTAAGAATGAAGTTAACAACACCAGTTACTGCATCTGCACCATAAACCGCAGAAGCACCGCCAGTAACGATTTCTACGCGCTCAATCCACGAAGTAGGGATGGTGTTGGTATCTACCGCTGCAGAGCCTGCTGAAGAAGATACGTGACGTTTACCGTCTACCAATACTAACGTGCGGTCAGTACCCATACCGCGTAGGTCAAGAATATTTAGACCGGCAGTTCCAATAAATTGACCTGAATTACCCAATGAGAATGTGTTTGCAAGTGAAGGAAGCTCATTAAGCACCTCACCAATGTTCATCGCACCTGAATTAAGAAGTGACTCACCAGAAATGGCTGTTACTGGTGATGGAGCGATAGCGCCCTGACGAGAGATACGAGAACCGGTGACCTGAATTTTTTCAACGTCAGCGCTTTCATTTGTTGAGTCCTGTGCAAGAACGTTGCCTGAGGTCAACGCGACACTTCCTGCTAATGCTAACTGAACTGCAGTTGCAATATTTTTCATGGATTGTTCCTAGTGAATTAGATTTACGTGCTTGTTGTTGGTTAACGCCCCGTAAATAGGCAAGGGCTAGCCAAATTGCATGCGTAGTTTTTACTTATGTTGCAATGGCGCGCATTCTAATTATCTAGTATTAAATAAATCAATTTTTTGCGGTGAATTAAATTCTAGCTATGAAAGAGTTAACTTAATTTTAAAGAATTTATAAATAGTAGGTTTAATTAATATTTTTAAGTTTTGTATTAATAATACTCAATAATTGTTTTCCTGATTACCCACATTTCTCAGTTATTGTTATACTGTATATATAATCAGTGTTTGAGTGAGATAGATCATGGCGAAGAATCAGGTACAGTTTCAGAAGG
>NZ_JAKRFA010000089.1:0-6479 GCF_022348305.1 Alteromonas sp. MmMcT2-2 | reverse complement strand
TAGCGAGACAACTTAACGAAAGACCAAGAAAAACGTTAGACTATGAAACACCAGCACAGAAATTTAACCGATGTGTTGCGCCCATTGATTGAACTCAAGACCCATAGCGGCCTGTCAGATAGAGTCTAAACCCATTCATCCAGATATAAGCTACTACAACTTATATCTGAGTTAGGGCTCTCGGACGTGCTTTGAGGCCTAATCTGAAGATATCTACAAGTATAATTACGCGCTTAATTTATTTCTCCTGCGGTGTTTCTGTGGGTAGTGCAGACCCTCAGGAGATATACTCCCCATCGCAAAAGGCAGAGGCCTAAAAAGCAAAGTGTATACCCAGGTTTCGCATGCTCCTTTACTTCCAGTCGGTTGAGCCCAAGGCATTATCAGCGTACTTAGATATATTACTTGCCAGCGTAGCCATTTTGTCGAAACTATTTATACCCGAAGCACCACCAAAGAATGGGACAACAAACACGAGAGTGTTATTGTCATTGCAACGCGCAACATTGAACATTTCACCGTCGTCTACAGTCGTCAAATCGCAGTCGAAGAAACGAAAAAAAGACATCATCGAGCCTTTGCCGGTACATACTATTACTCGCGGACTATGTTTTTTTACTAAGCTTTGAAAGAAACGCCCTCGATGTGAAATACACCATTCTAGATAAACTTCGAAAGAATGCAGTCCTATGCGCTTAGCCATATCGCTATTCCAAGATACACTGGAACGATTTTTGAAAGAAATAGGAAAAGCATTCATCTTAAATCCTATGCCATCCGAGCACATAAGCTTGTGTCTAACAGCTTGTTCTTTATGCCCATGTTCCCAGCCATAGAGATAACTGTATAGCCAAGCAATCTTATTATTGTATTGATATTTAAGACGCTCTTGTACCTGTCCATCCCAGTTTCCCACATTGAAAGGTCCTTCCATTGCCTTTTCTAGATCAGCCAAGTCTTTAAACTCCGTGCCCCATTCCAAGCCACATACCCAAACACTTGAATCTAAATTTCCACCATCACAGCCGTAGTGGGAACATGCAAATTGTTTGAATTTTTCATTTAACTGGCGCTTCGTCATTACTTAATCCTTTATCCTTTCAACTTAAACACAAAACTTACATCTAACCTGCGTCATAACTTGTCGCAGAGTTCAAAAATTATCGACTTTATACAAATTGGATAATGCGGTGATTTCATTTTTAATTGTTTGTCGCAAATTCGTAGGCGCGAGCACTTCAACACTGCTCCCCTGTGAACGTAGCCACCATCTGAACTGCCAAGAATCCTTGACGGTGGCAGTAAGGTCAAGCCAGTCAGTATTAGTTTCTTTAACCTGCATATCATGCGATAGCGGAGTCTCAAAAAGATAGTTGATGACCGAACGATGAATTCGAGCTTCAAAAGCAATGTCACCACTCAAACTAAATTCAGCAGCACCAGAATCGATATAATGTTGCAACGAAAAATTTACTGGCTTATCAATATTGTCCTCCAGCTGTTCAGCGACATTTATTCTCTGTAACGCATATAAACGGATATCACTGTAGCTAAATGCTGTGGCAACTAGATAAAGTATCTTACCACGCTGAATCAACCCGAGAGGGTGTAAAACGAGTGTTTTAGCCTCTTCTGCCCAAACACCCGAATAAACAACTTTCACTTGCTTATCATCTAGCAGAGCACTCTGGATAATGTTAAGGACTTGTCCGTCAATAGCTGGAGGGAGTAACGGCATTGATGGTGTTCGAATGGCGACTTTATCTGTCCATTGAGCAAGAGCATGATCTCGATTAGCTTCTTGCAAATGTTTTTTAGCATATTCGAAACGTGGCTTTAATGGTCTTAAAACCGAGGGTGGCAGTAGTGGAGCTATAACTTCTTCGGTTATTGCCAGGGAAACACAATCACTGATGCTGAGATTAGGTATATCAAACGAAGCATTATCCATCCAGCGCCAGCCATAAGGTCTACTTTTGTCGTTACAGAGCAACGGAAACTGTCGAGACAGCTCATTTAAATCTCGCTCTACAGTACGCTTTGAAACATTAAAACCTAAGCTTGTAAGCCTTTTCACTAGTTCTCTGGCCGATATACCTACGCCAACTGAAGGTAAGAGTCTCAAGATTTCCCACTGGCGACTTAGCGTATTCCGTTCTGTTATCTGACTCATCTCAATTCGTCCTTACACGTGCGACACATATTGTCGCGCCTTTTAATCACTATACCTTATCTTATTTTACTGAGATCATTCGAAGGAGTGTAAAAATGCTCTACAAAATAGAAGAACAAGCCAACCTTTTTAAGAAATTGAAACCTTTGGAGTTCAAAGACTTTTCGAGTTTTGGCAAGCTTGCGGATAATCTAGAGAACTTAATTGCAAGTAGTATTTTAGATGTATTGTTTGAAGAAGCTAGATTAATGCCTGCGTTTCAGCGAAAGCAGCGGCCAGTAGGGGCGGATATATATGCTCTCAATGAAATAGGTGAATTATTATTGTTTAGCTTAAAGCGTTCAACTGATGGGGAAGACGCCGTCAATCAAGCTCTAAGATACATGCAAAATGCTGGTCAATGGAGCTACCAAAAATTAGAAGAAAAATTTATACGGCATAGTCAAAACGAAACGTCTCTAGTTCAAGCTCACAAAGAAGCTTTCGGCCTTGAGCACGAACTAGAGCCTGAAAAAATGAACAATAAACAACATCTATTTGTTATCGGCAGTGCAGCCGATCAATCACTAATTTCTCACGTTAATTACTGGAAGAAAAACGGTATTTCTATTTATTTCCTACCATATAGGTTTTATGAACTCGCTGGAGAAAATTACCTTGAATTCTTTGCACTTCCACATGATCAACACAAAAACCCAAGAGATGTGAAAGGCGTAATATTCGACACAAATCGCCGTTGGGACGAGAACTCTATTTGGTCGATGATAGATAATAGTCGTCTTGAAGCATATGGTGACGCAAAGAATTTTGTTCACGATATTCATGTAGACGACATTGTTTTCTTTTCGCACGAATGGTGCGGCTTAATTGCTGCCGCAAAAGTAAAAGGTGAGATTAAAGTTCTAGACAGTGAAACTCTGTATCGAGATGTAGAATTTTTGACTCCTACCCCGAACCGGAAGGATAACAGAATGTTGGCTATGCCTTTTTCACAAGTGAAACTAAAAACGGGTAAAACTTTCTTTTGGGCTAGAACTATAAAGATACCTTATCTGTCAAAAAGTGAAGCACTTGAGTTAGTTGAAGTTCTTAATAATTATTTGTATCAAACATAGAAAGTCGCGATTGCCGGAATACTTCGTAGCCGCGCCTTTGAGTGATAGAAGTCGGCTATAAGCGAATAGCGGAAGTGAACGGCGCGTTCTCTATAGGAGGGGAATATCCCATAGCTGACCTTCTCAACTCTTATTAAAGCCCATCAAATTAGCTGAAATTACTTTAATTCATGTGTTCTCGAATTACTGAGAATTCTCAGTAACACATTGTAAAACCAAAAATGTTCACGGATGCCGCACCAATGGCGGGTTTGGTATAAAGCAGCGCTGGAATTACTGTGAGTTTACAGTAACAATCAAATAAATAATTGGAAATCAGCATATAATCAAGTGTAAGGTATTGTTATCAAT
Source organism: Alteromonas sp. MmMcT2-2 (assembly GCF_022348305.1). Classification (NCBI taxonomy): domain Bacteria; kingdom Pseudomonadati; phylum Pseudomonadota; class Gammaproteobacteria; order Alteromonadales; family Alteromonadaceae; genus Alteromonas; species Alteromonas sp. MmMcT2-2. Next base: position 2,840 of record NZ_JAKRFA010000089.1, on the reverse strand, counting down.
AAACTATATTGGGAACTTAGGGATGAGTATGGCTGCGTCTTACTATGAATTCTTTATAATAAGTTATACGGCATTGTGCGAATGTGCGTTTCGAATCGCACGGTCTTCTAATTATATGTGGAGAAAAAATTGAAGAAAATTGACCTTCACATGCATACTGTGCCGACGATTAGTGATGCTCACTTTGATTTTTCGTTAGAGAAATTAGAAGAGTATGTTAAAACAGCCGAACTCGACGCTATAGCAATAACAAATCATGACGTATTCGATTTAGCACAATTCAGAGAAATAGATAAAGCGCTTGACTGTATTGTGTTTCCAGGTATCGAAATAAATCTAGCTAAAGGTCATATTCTTCTCATCTCTGAAAATGAAAATTTAGATGAGTTTCAAATCAAAACCCAAGCCGTAACTGAGAAAATCAAGGTAATCGGTGACTTTATTAGCGTAGATGAGTTGTTTCATATTTTTGGTGACCTCAATAAATACTTACTAATCCCCCATTATGAAAAAAAGCCATCCATCTCGCGACAGACAGTTGATCAAATGGGTGAACTCATATCTGCTGGTGAAGTTGATAGCCCCAAAAAGTTTATTCGTTTGGCTAAAGATGACACAGAATTAACACCCGTTCTTTTTAGTGATGTAAGAATTCGTGAAGGAATGCGCAAGTTCCCATCCAAACAAACATATATCGACTGTGGAAATATTTCCCTTAGTTCATTGAAACATAGCTTGCGTGATAGAAATAAAGTGGCTCTATCAAGGTCAGATGGGAATTCACTATTTCAGATTTTTGACGATGGTCAAAAACTATCCACCGGACTTAATGTCGTTATAGGAGCACGATCTTCAGGGAAGACTGAAACGCTAACTCAGATAAGCAATGACTGCGATAATGTGAAATATATTCAACAATTTTCACTTGTTCAAAGAGATGACGTTAATTACGAAAAAGAGTTCAATGACGATGTTGCTCGGAAGAAGAGTATATTCGCTGATAAGCATCTGACTCCATTCAAGAATGTTATCGATGATGTGTTAAATGTTGATATTAGAGTTAATCAACGAAAGGTAGAGGATTATCTATCAACACTTCTAAGGTCGGCAGAAGAGGCAGAGAAATTTGACGCATTCTCTAAAGTAGCTCTCTTTAATGAAACACAATTTGAAGTGGCCCAAGATAAGGGGCTTGGAAATCTTATCGGTTCTGTTCGACAACTGATAGATAACATAGAATATAGAGAAATCATTGATAAACATATTGATGTAAATAACTTGAAAGCTTTGGCATTGGAGTTAATTGAGCTTCTGTGGTCAAAAGCGTATGAAAGAAAGAAGAGAAGTTTTGTAAATGACATCGTTAGAGATGTAAAAAGTAAGCTTCAATTAAGGACATCAGCGACACAAGTTAAAGATGTCGACCTATACAGGGTTATGATTGAGCACAGGAAGGTTTTAAAATTCAACCAAATTACACAGTTGCTGCAAACTGAGAAAGTAATATTTCAGGAAAATATTCAGGAATATGCTTCACCTTATAAGTATCTCATCGCATTGAAGGAGAATGGTGCCTGGACTCCATCCGAGTTTTATAAGTACTTTGCATGCATTGAATATGAAATACTCAACAAAGATGGATTCAAGGTGTCAGGTGGTGAAAGGTCTGAATTTCGTCTTTTACAGGAGATCAAAGATGCACAAAACTTTGATTATCTGCTGATAGATGAACCAGAGTCGTCGTTTGATAACCTTTTCCTAAAAGGCGAAGCCAATCAGATGCTGAAAGAGATCTCTAAGACAATGCCGGTAGTCGTTGTCACCCATAATAGTACAGTTGGAGCTTCAATCAATGCAGATTATATAATGTACACATCAAAAGAGATTGAAGGTGATGAGATCGTATATAGAAGGTATTCAGGGTATCCATCTGACAAAGAACTTTGTTCAGTTGACGGAAAAACAATAAACAATTTTCAGGTTACCATGAACACACTGGAGGCTGGCGAAGAAGCTTATGTTGATAGAAGAGGCGGCTATGAAAGCATTAAAAATTGAAAATAGTCAGGGACACTTCCTGACAGAAGACGGTACGTATGAAACTGTCGATAAAATAGATAAGACAATTCTTCTGAAGTTAGTTAATGCGGCTCTAGAGGAGAACTTCCAAATCGATGAGTACAATGAAGATAACCTAAAGAACCAAGCTCATCAAATTATATATAAAAGTATCAGTGAAAAGCTTAATGATTTACACAATAGACGAAGCCAGTTTCGTGATGAGTCAGAGCGGCTGTATTTAGATGAATACGAAAAGTATAAAGCTTGATATCGGTGATATTGAAATCAGATCCGGTTTGAATGCCGTATAATAAGTTGCTGCACACGGAAAACTTACTCGCTACGCTCCTATTTTTCGCTGAGCAAAGCGTTATCTTTAGAGGGGTTCTAGGGATTTTCCCCTCTAAAGTAACATAGAATGCTACAGGCTTTGTATTATATAGCCTCCAGCTGTGGGTTACTTTCGTTTCCAAGCTTAATCATCCACGATTGGCTTCGTAATTTCACTAATATCAGGCAATTTTCCGGTATTGGTGAAGTTATACGTCCCGCTTAAGTTGATATTTTGCCATGCAACGGGCGAAACAGCACGAGTGATAGCCGCTTTTTCTTCATCACCTGTCGCTTCAAAGTGTCCCAGAAGATGACTCAGTATCGCGGAGTTGAAGTAGATGAGCGCATTGGCAAGCAATCTTGCGCATTCATTCCAGATAGCGATTTCAGACTCGTTTTTGCCACGGAACTGATCACCATTCACCGACGCAATGGCTCGTCTAAGG
>NZ_JAKRFA010000088.1:0-5958 GCF_022348305.1 Alteromonas sp. MmMcT2-2 | reverse complement strand
AAACTGTACTAAATAAATCCGGAATCAGTGTTCAAATAATTCCAGAATGAGTGTTCAAGTATTTCCGGAATCGCTGTTCAGATCCGGCCGGAATATGCAAAGATGTGCTGAATTTGGTTATCGAAACGACAAGGAAGGCGTAAGGCATGACAGACAAGGCGGAGTTAAGCTCAACAGAAAGACAGCTAAGAGACGCATTGGCGCGGCTTGTTCATCAAAAGCCGATTAACAGAGAGTTGAAACAAAAGCTTAAAGCCAACAAGCTTAAAATTGTTGTTTCTAATGTTGAGAAAGAAGCGGGGTTATCGAATGGATCGGCCAGGCGCTATCCAGAAACAAAAGCGCTGATCGAAAGCGCTGAAGCAAATCGTGTTCATGGAGTAAGCAATGTGTCCGATACTGTGGTTCGCGGCCACCCTCTCCACATAAAGGCTAAGGAAGACTTAGACAAAGCTAAAAAAGAAATCAAAAAGCTTAAGAGAGAAATTGAGAAGAAAGAAGAAAAGCTTGGAGATTATAAAAAACGCTTAAAGTCTCAAGCCGTGAGAATGCACCAAATGACCGTTGCTATGTGGGAACATATGCCTGAAGAATGCAAGCATATTGAGTTAATGATCGATGTGGAAACAACGGGGGCAACAGGCAACGTTCTAGAATTCAAAAAGCGAGAGAAGCTAGATTAGCTCCGAGACTTATGTTCTTAGCTGGATTAGTCTGGACTCAACCTGTCAAATTCAAATCACGATGCAATTAGGTCCGACAGGTTGCTCTAAGGGGTTTTGCGCCCATCCCCTCGAAATTAACCTTAGTCTAAGTTTTTAAGCTTTTTTCTAACTCTAATTACCGTACTTCGACTAACTCCAACTGCTTCAGCCGTTTTATTAATACTAAATCCAGCTTCAGTAAACGAGGCAATCCTATCATGAGCCTCTAAATCAGGCTGACGACCGTGATAAAGTCCCTTTTGCTGTGCTTTTACAATACCTTCTTTTTGCTTACGTTCACGTTCTCGATATTCTTTATATGCACTGGCCGCTAATATTTCTAACAGCATATTATTAATAGCACTAAGTATTGATCTCATAAAATCATCACTTGGAAAACTGCCAAATGTTAAATGACTGGTTGGTAGATCTAAACTAACAACACTAATTCCTTTTTCATTTATTGAGGCTACAAGAGTTTTCCAATCATCAGGGCTTAGCCTTGTTAAACGATCGATTGATTCAACTAACAAAACATCACCGGACTCTGATTCATCCAATAAACGAATTAGCTCTGGTCTATCTAAAGAATTACCAGATTTATTTTCTATATAAAAAGAAGCAATTCGTTTGCTGAAGCCAGAAACGAATTTTTTTAATGAGCTTTTTGCTCTATTTGCATCTTGCTCAGAAGTTGATGCTCGTAAATATGCTCTTATGAACATTTTTGCCTAATTAGGTCTATTTAGATGGTGTCATATCATATAGGTTTATTTAAGTGGTGTCATTACGTAATTGCCTGTGATATATTAACAGTATCTTTAGGGTGTACTCATGTAGAACTGCATGTAATAACACTAATTTGGACTTTGATAATGAAAAAGGATAAACCATACATTGTTGTGGTTTAATATTGTTGTAACAACGGTAACTTTACTTATTTAATAGAAGAAAAAACAAAATCAATTAGCGATGTTTAAACTGGTATTCATTGATGGTCACTTTAATTAGATATAAAGTAAGTAAACAAAAAGTCAGTAAGGTAATTGATAACGTGTCTAAACGAACCATAAGTATGTTGGCTAAAGAACTGAGTGTAAATGTCGAAACAATTCGCTTTTATGAACGCAAAGGCTTAATTAAACAACCACCAAAGCCTATGCAGGGCTATAGACATTACCCGAAAGAAACGGTAAATAGAATACATTTTATCAAGCGTTCTCAAGAATTAGGTTTTACGCTAAATGAGATTGAAGGGTTACTTGCGTTAAACGATAGTCCATGTAGTAAAGTACAAGAATTAGCTAATAAAAAACTGATCGCAGTACAAAAAAAGATGGCTGACTTGTTGTTGTTAGAACACGCTTTGGAAGAACATTTAGGACAATGCCAAAATAATGATGACGATAGCCACTGCCCAATAATTGATTCGTTGCAACCGAAGTAAATGATTCACTTAACTACCATTTCCCACTAAAACAGCATATCCAATTTTACTTCTGCGCCTTAATTCAAGTTAGCTTATTCCCCGTATCTGTCGTAGCAGATTATCAAAGATAAATTTTTTATAAATCACCCTTGACTCCGTACTTAGGTACATGCAATACACTTGCATTATCACTTAATGAGGTATCTATATGAATCAAAAAAAATCAAACCTTCCAATGATAGGAGGCATCATAGCAGCATTAGGCGCAGGCGTATGCTGTGTAGGTCCTTTGCTCCTGTTATTACTTGGGGTAAGTGGCTCATGGATTGGTAATTTAACTGCATTTGAACCCTATAGGCCATTATTTATCGCATTTGTAGTGTTGTTGTTTGGCTACTCAGGTTGGAAAATTTACCGTCCTGTAGAAGAGTGTGAGCCGGGAACGGCCTGTGCAATTCCTAAGAAACAGCAACAACGAAAAGTCATTTTCTGGCTGAGCGCTATAGTTGCGACAATTTTAGTGACCAGTAATTATTGGATACTTTTGTTTGCTTAATATACAGATCAAGAAATTTATAACATTTTAAAATTTGGAGCTAATTATGAAAAAATTATTATTAACCGCACTGCTTTCACTTTCTAGTTTTGGTGCTTTTGCTGAAGTAAAAACAGTTACACTGGAAGTGCCAACGATGAACTGTGCGACATGTCCAATCACAGTTAAAAAGTCATTAGAAAATGTTGATGGCGTTGAAAATGCGAAAGTTACCTACAAGCCTAAGCTAGCTGTTGTTTCTTTTGATGACACTAAAACCAACATCAATGCATTAATTGCAGCGACTACCAACGCTGGCTACCCTTCAAATTTAAAAAGTGAAAATAAGTAATGTTTAGCCCCTTAGAACTAGTTACGCGTATCGGAGATAAAGCAGGCTCTATAGGTGCACTTGTTTCGGCAATGGGATGCGCCATGTGTTTTCCCGCGATAGCTAGTCTTGGTGCGGCAATTGGGATGGGATTTCTTAGTCAGTGGGAAGGGGTATTTATCAATACGTTGTTACCACTGTTTGCAGTATTAGCGCTGGCAATGAATATCTTAGGCTGGTTTAGCCATCGTCAATGGTACCGTAGTTTTATCGGTTCAATTGGCCCCATTTTGGTTTTACTCTCTTTATACCCTTGGTTCCAGTACGGGTGGAGTTCATACGTTACTTATACGGGGCTAGGACTAATGGTTGCTGTATCAATTTGGGACATGGTTTCTCCTGCGAATAAACGCTGTGATGATGAAACTTGTACCGCTTAACTTTTTTAGAGGAATAAAATATGTCAACGAATAGTTGTTGCTCGTCAAATGACATCCAGCCAGAACAATTACATGTAGCCATTATTGGTAGTGGTTCAGGGGCCTTTGCCAGTGCGATTAAAGCAGCAGAAGGCGGAGCAAGAGTTACTATCATTGAAGGAGCCGATGTAATCGGAGGTTGCTGTGTAAATGTCGGCTGTGTTCCTTCAAAAATATTGATCCGTGCTGCGCAATTAGCGCATCAGCAACGTACTAACCCGTTTGATGGTTTAGAAAATATTCAGCCACAACTTAGCCGCTCCTTATTAGCACATCAGCAAAACGCTCGCGTCGAAGAACTACGCGATGCTAAATATCAACGTATTTTAGAGAGTAATCCCGCGCTATCTTTACTTAAAGGTTATGCACGTTTTAAAAATCAAAATACCTTGCTAGTTCACAAGTCTGATGGTAGTGAAGAAGAGCTGGTTGCAGATCGCATTTTAATTGCAACAGGCTCTACACCAAGCATTCCGCCAATTAAGGGTTTAGTTGATACACCTTATTGGACATCAACAGAAGCCTTATTTGCAGAAGAGTTACCGAGTAGTCTAGTTGTCATCGGCTCCTCCGTTGTTGCTCTGGAAATTGCGCAAGCTTATGCCCGTTTAGGTAGCCGTGTGACAATTCTAGCCAGACATACCCTTTTATATGCTGAAGATCCGTTATTAGGTGAAAAACTGGCAGAGTGCTTTGAAAAAGAAGGTATTAGGGTACTTAATAATACGCAAGCAAGTCATGTTTCTTATGATAGCAATGGTTTTTCATTGGAAACTAACGAAGGAACATTAATCGCTGAAAAATTGCTTATCTCTACGGGTCGCCATGCAAATACTGGAAAGCTTGGTTTAGAAAATGTTGGTGTTGAAACAGATAAAAGTGGTGCCATTGTTGTTAATAGTATGATGGAAACATCAACAGCTAACATTTATGCCGCTGGAGATTGCTCCAATATGCCACAATTTGTTTATGTTGCTGCTGCTGCCGGAAGTAGGGCTGGAATTAATATGACAGGTGGAAATGCGCAACTCGACTTATCTACCATGCCTGCTGTTATATTCACCGACCCACAAGTTGCTACGGTAGGTCTAACCGAAGTACAAGCTTCAGCGGTAGGAATAAATACGATAAGTCGTGTACTTGATATGGAAAACGTACCAAGAGCTTTAGCAAATTTTGAAACGGATGGTTTTATCAAGTTGGTAGCTGAAGAATCCACGGGAAAACTGATAGGCGCACAAATTTTAGCCCATGAAGGCGGAGAACTGATTCAAAGTGCGGCTCTTGCTATTCATAATAAAATGACAGTCGAAGAATTGGCAGGTCAACTATTTCCGTATTTGACGATGGTTGAAGGATTGAAGTTATGCGCTCAAACCTTTAGCAAAGACGTTAAAGAGCTATCTTGCTGCGCAGGGTAATCATTTAACGGTAATGTACTTACAGAAATGTTAATGGAGTGCCAATTGATTGAATGTAATCAAGATATCTTAAGGCATTCCATTAACAACACAAATTGGAAGCATGCTAAATCATGATTAAATCTAAGGTTGAAAACATTCCTGTTGGTGAAGTCAGTTTTTTGACAGAGATACCTGACATCAATAAGTTCATTAGTAGTGATGATGATGCGTTGGATTTTCCTTTGAGTATTTCTCAACTGGCACTAGCTGCACAAACATCTGTCCATACGGTAAGAAATTATGTTCTTGAGAACTTAGTACACTGCGAAGAAAAAACTAAGTCAGGCCATTCACTTTACGGCTTATGTGCATTAAAGAGATTAAAGTTCATTCGAGCAGCAAGGGCGGCAGGTCTTCTTGTAGTTGATATCAAGCCATTACTAATGGCAATAGATGCAGGAGAAAGAAAAGTTCCTGAAGACATCCAAAAGCTGCTACTTACTAAAATCGAGCATAGAAAAGTATTTTTAAATCTAGTAACAAACCAAATTGAAGAGTTTTGCAATTAGAACAATTATAGAACAGTTCATGGCTCGACTAAAAACTTGTTAGCTTATCTGTTTTCTATCAATGTTAGCTTGTATATATCAAGCATATAGAATATCAACACCTCCAATTTTTAATGGCACTTTGATGCGCAGTACCTTTTGAATTAGAAATACAAACAGATGGCATTCTTTAACTTATTGATTCTACATCACTAAGTAAACCAGCTAAGTCGATTTCTTTGCGGTCTTTATTAAAGGCATATTCCCCATTTAGATTAATGTGTTGCCAAGCAACAGGTGAAAGCCGAGAAATAACATCAACCACATCTTGCCTACCGTTCCTCTCTTGGATTTGTAAAAATGCCGATAGTAACGCGGAATTATAATAAATAATGCAATTTGAAATGAGTCGAGCACAATCGTTCCATTGTGGGGTTCTAGGGATTTTCCCCTCTAAAAAGACATAATCCTCTGTAGACCACACCAATAAATGGCTGCGGAGGTGGTTTACTTTCAGCTTGGAGCCTAA
>NZ_JAKRFA010000087.1:0-6571 GCF_022348305.1 Alteromonas sp. MmMcT2-2 | reverse complement strand
TAGCGAGACAACTTAACGAAAGACCAAGAAAAACGTTAGACTATGAAACACCAGCACAGAAATTTAACCGATGTGTTGCGCCCATTGATTGAACTCAAGGTCTTGAGCGGACTTTGAATACTCTACTGAGAAGGCCTGCTTTAGCTAATAGCTGTCGGTGAGGTAATCGTATTAATCAAAACTATCAGTACAATTAGGTGTCACTGATTGTGAGGTCTTGTTGCTAGTAAAGAGGCTCGAGTTCGCTAATTTGTAGTAGCTCATATCTGATCTGACACTTTTGACCGAGTGTTTCGACCTTAGCAGACAGGCGGCTATAGACAATTAGTGGATGATGAACGCCTCAATAATGGGCCGGAGCACGCAGTGCGGAGGTCCAGCCGCGAGGCGACATTGATCGATTTGTTATGTTTCATTTTACACGCCGAACTTTGGCTGAAGTTCCGGCTACCTGTATGATGTGACCGCCACCAGGATTGTAAATAATTACCTCTGGGCGGTGAGAATATTTGTACTTATATTTATAGTGTGACTGCTGCCATATCTGACCATTAGTAAGTTCATAGGAAGTTTCTCCCTCCCAGCCTTTGAACTCGCCATTAATTCTACTTTTAATTACACCATCTATTTGACGAACGGGAACAATTTCATTTTGTCCATCTACTTGGATATAGAGTCTTCCGTTGCCTCTCAGGATATTTACTTGCGGACAATAAGCGTAATGATACCAGTAATAATATTCATCCTGGACCCAACACGTTCCATCCATTAATTGGAAAAAAACTTCATCATCAAAACCTTCAAACTCTCCATCGATTTGGGATGAGAGTATTACTTCATATCCTTGCATGATCTCTCCTTAGAAAAAATAACAGCTTATAACTGCAACTTTATAGTAACACCCGTTGGCGCTGAAAAACCATATTCTGTATTTTCATGGAAAGGGGTAAATGTCAGCAAAAAGCACACAAGAGACTGTCAGATTTAGTTTAGTTCTATAACCGAAAGTGTCAGTTTAAGTTGTGACTAATCCAGCTAATTTTAGACCGAGAAGCTTTACAGAAAGGTAACGTTAATCGTCATTAACGTTACTTGAGCTACCGATTATTATTTTGTACCGCTTGATATTTACTAAATGAGCAAATTGGTGTTAACAAAATGATATGTGTGATTACGTCAAAGTCGTACGGTATTTGTATCGTTAGATTCATTCAATTCATTTTACGTTTACTGCTTTTCACCTTCCCTCCACCTTTTAAAGATGCGCATAGTTTTATAACTGTGCGCCTTTCTATATTCTTTAGCCTGATGAATTTTGGTTAATTTGCCTTCTCTTCTATCCATATAAGTCAGAACAGGTTCAACCCGAAAACACTTTTTACTCTGAGAAGAATGTCGTTGGTTTTCTCTCGTGAAATTTCGCTACCTGCTCGTAATATATCGATTAACTGCGCCTTATCCTTAAGGTATTTCTCCCGGCGCTCACGTATTGGCTTCAACACCTCTTGCAGGCACTCTTCCAGTATCTTCTTTGTCGTCCCATCACCTAGCCCACCACCCTGATAATGTTCTTTGAGTTGACTGACATACTCTGTATCTGGGTGAAAAGCGTCTAAATACGTGAACACTACATTGCCCTCTACTTTACCTGGGTCTTCAACTTTCAGGTGATCAGGATCTGTGTACATGCTACGAACTGCTGTGCTTATTTCTTTCTCCGTAGCGCCAAGGTTTATGGTATTTCCCATCGACTTACTCATTTTGTTTTTGCCGTCAGTGCTAGGTAGTCGTGATGCATTGCTAAGTAATGGCTTACACTCTTTAAGCACAGGCTTTTCGACTAACGAGTTAATCTTCCTTACGATTTCATTGGTTTGTTCAATCATTGGCAATTGGTCATCACCAACAGGAACCAATGTCGCGTTAAATGCAGTGATATCAGCCGCTTGAGATATTGGGTATGTTAAGAAGCCTGCGGGTAAAGAGCGCTCAAAGCCTTTGCTTTTGATTTCACTTCTTACGGTTGGGTTACGCTCAAGTCGCGTTACAGTTACCACGTTACTGTAATACATAGTCAACTCAGCGAGTGCAGGTAGCTGTGATTGCAGGCAAACATTGGTCTTCCGTGGGTCTATGCCAACAGCCAGATAATCAGCCACCACATTTAATATGCTAGATGATACCTTTGATGGATTGTGTGCATTGTCCGTCAGACCTTGCATGTCAGCGACAAGAATGGTCTGGTCATGCTCGTCCTGCAAGGATACACGCTGCTTCAGTGAGCCAACATAATGACCTAAGTGAAGAGGCCCAGTCGCTCGGTCGCCAGTGAGAATGACTTGTCGTTCGGTATTTGTTTGATTGGTCACGATATATCTCCAAGTAAATGAAACGTGCTACTGGAGATATAAAGAACATACAGACTTAGCTACCTTCCAGCAGCAAAAGAATGTACGAATTCCGTGCCGCTCAGAGTGAGCGCCACCAGTCGAAAGAAGAGGTTGTGTTGATAAGTATCTTTTTCATTTAGGTAGGCTATCAAATTAAATTGTGCGTCACAACCACTTGTGTTTTGGTCATTGCCTACCAGAAAAGTTTGACTCTGTGCTATTCGATTACTAGCTGTAAATTCTACTTCTTACTTAATCCCTTCTTCCAAGAAGTCATCAATGCTTGAGCCTATAGGCATAGTGCTCTCCCATCTGTTTCGTGATGTGTTAGGTCAGGCATTAAATTATGCTTACATGTGATTTAATATCGATAAAGTGCTTTGGGCTTGTGAGTGTTTATTGTTGAAGTTGCATGAACATCTAAATGAAACAAGTCTTGTAATATCTGCTTTTGGCACAAACCTGAAGTTGCAAAACACTACTCTGAACGTCGGCTGGTTGTCTTGAGCTGCCTGTCAGATGGCATCTAAACCAGCAAATAAAAGTGTCAGATAAGATATGAGCCACTACAGATAATGCTACTACAGATAATGCCACTACAGATAATGCGTCTAAGATTATCTAGCCTGCTCGTTTATTTTCATGTTCTCAGCTTCCAGTCTGAGCTTTCTAAATCGGTCACTGTCGGGATACAGAGAAAATGGTAGCCCCGATACTTTCAACTTACCTTCCCGATAGAGCTGTTCAATAACTACTTTATACTGAGGTAAAAACCTGTCAATTGAAGTGTAATCTGAATTTCCCCATACCTTGATAGTGACTTACGTAGAATGAGTTGTCATCTACGGATATCAGCAGTGACGGTGAGCCAACCCCATCTTCTGTCCACTTTTTGAGCGTTTCTATTATCTGTTCGGTGTTAGATTCTGAATTCATAATCTTCCCAAATTTGAAATCATGTTAACCATTTAGCACTTTGAAATTAATGCTCATGTCGAAATAGTACGCCCCCACCAAAAATGCTTCTCTATCATTGGTTTGTACAATTCCTCATTCAATTTCAGGTCAGCAACAAATCAACTCGTAGAACTTCGCTATTTATCCGAGTTCGAGTTGACTTTTGCAACTGCCTATTCGTAAAACTATGCTTTTTCGGAGAAGCGCGCCGAAACAGCGTAAAAACCATGGAGGTCTTTTAGCTTATAGTGAATTCGATGAGCGAGCATATGCCTCCCCTCGTCGTCGAGAAATCTCGTCATCGCGAGTAATTCAAGGTTGTCCTTGGCTACGCTAAGTCTATTTAACTTGGAGTGTATATAAATATCATCAAGCCCTTTTTCTTCCAAGACTGCCCGAACATCGTACATCAGAGAAAGTACAAGTCTTCTTTCTTTCTCTAGTTTTGCAAAGAGTCTGTCAACTGATGAAACTTTACCCATGCCTTTTGTCCTTTTGAAGTTAACGTTAATTTGCTTGCACAAATATTATCGAGTATTTCAGCAAGTAAAAAAAGACATCAAAATGATGTGTACGAACACACAAAAACCATTAAATTTCAACACTTTAAAATATTACTAAATAATATTGTTATGCAGGTCTATCTGCGGCTAAGTATTTTTCGTAATTCTTAGTATGAAAGTCATTAATGAACCACATTTGAAAAAGGGGAGTCGTTATCGATGGGAGGGTGCCTTCTCTTAAAACTTCATAAAGGCCTTCTGTCCCCTCAGTTACGTAAACTTGGCAACAAAAGTGGTAATAAGGCTGAACAAGTAAAACTCCTTCATTTTCGACTCGATTGTAGTTTTCCATCAATTGCGCCACGCCATCCCGATACTCTTTCTTTTCTTCAATATTCAATATCATCGCTTGCGCACCGACTTTGAGCAGCTTTTCTACATTTTCAGACATTGGGTGGCTATCTATATCTTTCATTTCAGCGATTTACCATTGTTAATCAAGTTTTGTGTTTTAAATACTAGCAGACAAACACTATCTTGGCTTCATTTTGGAGACAAATAAAAACAGCATCATAATGATGCTCATGAAAAAAACTATCAGTACTCAGCAGTACTTCGCTTTGATAAAGTGGTTGGTAGCTGCAAGAAAAGAACAAGGGCTAACCGTCAGACAACTCGGTGAAATGATTGATGAAACACATCAAATAGTGAGTAAGATCGAGCGTTGTCAAAGGAAGCTCGATGTGTATGAATTTGTTCAATATTGTGAAGCATTAAACCTCAATCCTGAAGATGGTTTGAAATATTTAAAGTGAAAAGCCAAAATTAGACAGCTGTTCTCTTTGCTATACGCACTTCCACAAAAATGTTGTTATTTTAGCGTAAAAATTACTGCTATAAGAAAATTTCCTCTACATTTAAATGACTCGCGAAGGCGAGCGCTAAGCGCCTGCCGTATACCTGTTGAAACCTGTCAGAGTTAGCTGAAATTTGGTTGTGTCTAATTCAGACTGTCAGGTCCGCAAGTGTCATAATTGATATAGGCAAGAATAACTGTTCTGACTAAAATACGGTTTTAGTCTGAAAGCGATTTAATCATGTTTAGCAAGCGTCCGGTAATCCCTCCTAACTCTCAGCAGACTGACATGGTAACAGTTGTTCGATGTTAGGTTCTAGATTGCTGAGTTCATCAAGGCAAGTCATTACATACTAGAATACATTGTAGTGCAATGGTTGATGGACTATGACATCGTAGCCCGATAATAGCCAGTGTAGTTGCTGCTCACTAACATGCATCTCCAGTAAGCCCTCATTGACAGGCCACTTGAACCGATGCTTCTTGAGTCGCTTGTACAAGAGTGTGAAGCCCGTTTTATCCCAGTAGAGATTCTGACTTTATCGCGCTTTTTGTTGCTCAATTAGATTGAGCCAGTCTTGGATGGCTATCTGTTGATGTTGTTACATGGTGGTTCTCCTTTGCAAAGAGAGCTCCATGCCGTAGCTAACTTATGAAGTGAATGTTGGGATTACCGGACGCCCACATTTATGTCAAGTAGAAGAACTTAACCCTGAATATTTTTAGCAGGGCAAGATCATACTCTAACTTGCGTTAACTAGCGCATCTGTGATCAAATCTAGCTTTTTAGGCTAGCACAGATGTCATTTATTACCCATTTTGAGTCACTTGAAGATAAACGCTCTCATATCAATAAGAAGCATGACCTACTTGATGTGATTTTTCTCACCGTGGTGGCCATTCTTTCTGGTGCTGAAGGATGGAAAGACATTAAGCAATTTGGGGACAGCAAACTGGATTGGTTGCGTAAGTTCAGGGCCTTTAAAGAGGGTGTACCCGTCGACGATACTATTGCCCGTATTATCAGCTCGCTAGAGCCCAACGCCTTGCTAACGAGCTTCATTAGCTGGGTGAATGAAATCCGTGAAGACCAAGGGCAGCCCGTGATTGCGTTTGATGGTAAAACGCTTCGCCATTCATTCGATGGTGATAGGAAAACCGCCCTTCACAGCGTGTCGGCCTACGCGGTGGAACAAGGTTTAGTCCTCGCACAATGTAAATCGAAGGGTAAGAAAAATGAAGTGTCGACGGTACTGGAATTGATTGAATTACTGGAGTTAAAAGGCAGTATTGTCACTGCCGATGCCATGCATTGCCTGAAGAAGGTCGCTAAAGCCATTAATGCAAAAGGAGGCGACTATGTTCTGCAAGTCAAGAATAACCAAGGTAAACTTGCAACGGAAATAGCGGCTTACTTCCACAAGACACGGCGTGATACCCCACAAGATATCAAAACAAACAGTTTAACCTTAACCAATGATGGTCATGGACGCATCGAGGAGCGTACCTACGTTCAGCTACCCATTACGCCTTGGTTGACGCAAAGCCAAGGCTGGACGAATATTAAGTCGGTCATTGAAGTCACCCGAAAACGCTACCTTAAAGATAAGGAAACGAGTGAGACCGCTTATTACATCAGTTCCTTGGAGGTTAACTTACCTCAAATTGCAAAAGCCATTCGCAGCCATTGGTCGATAGAAAATGCATCACATTGGGTACTGGATATGACGTATCGAGAGGACGACTCCCGCATCAGACGCGGCGATTGCATGTTCCGGCCCATTCCGATCACCCATTTCGGTTCAATCCGATCACTGATTTCGGTCTAATCCGATCGCCTATTTCGGAGTTATCCGATCAAAAAT
>NZ_JAKRFA010000086.1:0-6899 GCF_022348305.1 Alteromonas sp. MmMcT2-2 | reverse complement strand
TGGCGTCAGGCGATGAGTCGTTTTATTATCGAGTTCGAGGAACGACTCGAAAAGCACATTAACTAATGGCAGTTACACAGAATCTGTTACAGGCTCTAACCGTAAAGCTCAACCTGAGTGACAGCAACATTGACTTTTATCGCGATCCCGTCGATTTAGCGCTAAGGTACGGTACTCCAACCGATGCGAATGTATACGGTTTCAAAATTTGTGATGTACCAAGTTTACTTGTTGCCTCCCCTTCTTATATCAGCTCTCATGGTGCCCCTGAAAAATTTGAAGACTTGCAAACACACAACGGGCTTTTTTACCAACTACACGACAAGGTATATAACGAATGGGAGTTTTTTCACAAAGGGACACCGCTGAAGATAAAAATGCGAGGCAACAGAACCGCAAACGACGGAGAAATAGTAAAGCGTTGGGCCGTCGCGGGTAAAGGTATTGCTGTTAAATCTGGCTTAGATGCGTGCGACGACATTTTAAAGGGTCGACTTGTAACCTTGTTACCCGAATATCAACCTAAACCGAAACAGCTTTGGCTGATTTGCCCTAGCCGCCAATCTATTACTCCAGCAGTAAGACTATTCAGAGATATGCTGAAAGAGCGCTGCGCTGAATGTTTAGCGCAGCTAGCCGCATTCAGCGTATCAAAATATCAAAAATAGACGAGTATCTGTGCATTTACTTTTGAATACTTTGATTTAGCTGTGCGTAAGCTTCCTCAAAACCTGTCAACGATATGGGTAAGGTAACTTGCTGGTTTTCAGATTTTTGAAACGCTATTAGCATAGTCTGTCCATTGTGCATTTGTTTCAAAAGTTCATTGTCGATTTTCACTATACTTTGGCAAGACTTCTCGTCACAGCCTGAGAATGGCACTTGTATGGATGCAAAATCGTCGATTTTTACTCCTACACCATTTTTTGTGAGTGTATTTTTTGGAAGCTTTATTTTCAATACTGGAAAATCTTGCGAATAGGAGTAGTCAACGTTGACGCCCAATAGCACTTTTTTTGCTTCTTTGTCTTTGGCAACGAGCTGGCTAAGCGTACACACAGACGAATCATTACATAGCAAACTCCAACTACCAAAGTCACTTGTCGTTACAGCCCATGAAAAAAACGATGCAAGTACTAAACTAACTGCTACTAAATATTTCACTTTCACCTCTTAGCAAAACGGGGAGCGCACGCTCCCCCTCTTTTATGACAACTTTATTGCTTCCGCTTTCTTATAACAAGCGTAGCAAACATTGCACTTAGCATTAGAAATAGAGTATTGGGTGTTGGCACAGATACAGGATCAGGTACAAACACAGTAACGGCATTCTGGTTCATATTAACAACGCCAGAACCATCGAAAGTGAGGCCGGTTACAAATGCGTCCGGCGTAGGCTCGAGCATATTCGAAACATCAATTCCCATAATTCTGAAGCGGTCAACTGGGGTATTGAAGTCGTACTCCTCACCACCAGTGATATCTGTGCCTGTATCGAACCAATCCATCAGAACATTGTCCCAAAGAAATAGGTCAAACATGTTGTCGTCGTAACCTTCAGGCAAAAGTACTGACGCGATGTTTGGACCACTATTTACAATATAGTCATAGCCTACTGCCACATCTGGGTCGATGAACACAAGTTCATCTGGATCATCGATAGAGAATTCAAATTCATAGTCTGTCGGTGTTTCTGGATTAACAATAGGCAATATAGGGTTTTCTGGAGTATCACCCGGTAGTACGCCATCGCGAATAGCAAACTTCCAAATACCAGGCGTGCCCGTGTTGCTGTTACTTTCGTCTATATCAGCGATAGCGGCGGTTTGAGACCCCGGCACAGTGAAAAAGTTTTCCCCATCTCCGGCGTCATAACCCGCTTGTGCTGGAACGCCGTCTGACGCACTACCTGAAGTCCAACCGATATCTTCATATCTAAACTCAACGTCAAAATTTCCCGCACCTGTGTCTTCCCGATCAATTAACACTAATTGGAACGTGTTTGTGGGGTTACTGTTTTGACTGTAGTAACCAACATCGTTCCATGTCACTACCAGCGTGTTTTCATTCGGTGAACCGATAAACACGTCGCCACACTCTGCACAGCGCGTATCTACATCGCCCCAAAATGGCGCGATCATTGGCTGGTTGCTTATTGGGAAGGGTCTTGGCGTAAAAGAGCTCACAGTGCCATTGAAGGTAATATTACCGTTATTGTTAATGAAGAATCTATCGTATGAAGTACCAAAGAAATTTACGCCACTATCGAAGGCAAGCGATTCAAATGCGTCAAATACGATAGCGCCCGATGAACCGTCGTCGTTACCATTCATCGCTAAGTTACCAAATCCACTTTCAGTAGAGCCTTCCCAGCCGGAAAGGAGCACTGAAGCATTGGCTGTGGTGCTTGAGATTGAGAATGCTAGCGCTGCGCTCGCCAGCAGGGATAATGAAAAACGCGAAGACTTTTTCATGTATACGTCCTTGTAGTTTATGTTAATAAGAATTTCATTATTTAGCAGACCCGATTTAGCAAAGTGTAAGCCAAATCTAAAATAGCTTTTAAATACAGAAGCTTAAAAAATAAATAATGAATTAGTTTAATATAATGTAAAAAAACCTGACATCCTTGTCTTTAGATTTTCAGACGTACTATCGCTTGTATTCAGCAGGTATGCCTTTGCCTGGTGTGCTCATTTTAATAAACTCGCGTAGGTCTTGGTTGGACTGTTTTAAGTCGTCGCGACGCAGATACATCATGTGGCCACTGCGATATCCCTTAAAGCTCAAACGGTCTTTTAAATTGCCACTTTGATCGAGCTGCCACATCGTATACTTGGCATCAAAGTAGTTCGTTGCGCCGTCGTAATAGCCAGCTTGAATCATCACATTCAGATACGGGTTTTGCGCCATGGCCAATCGCAAGTTCTCACCCGTTTGATTATTGCTTCTATCCCATGGGTGCACGTTTCCAAACATGTTGTACTTAATATCAGTTTTGTAGTTTAACTCTTCACGCAAATAGTAATTAATAGCGGGCGTGAACGAATGAAGCCATGATGTTAGCTCAGCCCAATAGTCAGGGCGGTCGCCGCTTTGCTTAGCATCTATACCCAAATAGCGGCTGTCTAAACGACCTAGCGTCTTCCCTTCCTCGCGCAGTAAGTCTTTCCAGAAAAATGCAGTGCTCACGTCTAAGTTGTTTTGCGCAATAGACGCTTCACTTAACCCAGAATAGCGCGCCATTTGCTTTAACACATCGCGCTTTTCCGTTTCACCAATGAAGCCACCTTTGGCCAGAGCAGGAATAAGCGTATTGATGGTGAAGTCTTCAACTTCAGGCAATAGCTCAGTAAGATCTTTGTTTTGCAACGCGGGTTCAAGCTTATTGTGATACCACGCCGCGGCAGCAAAATAAGGCAGTCGATTAGCGGCTTTTACCGGCCCGTTGCGCTCTATACCAATATCGGTTGGCGATACAAGCACAACGCCGTTTAAGTACATCCATTGGCGATTTTGAAGCTCTAATGCTAATCCTGACACACGCGTCGTGCCGTAACTTTCACCGATAAGATATTTAGGTGAACGCCAGCGATTATTACGCGTTACAAAAGTATTCACCCAGTCTGCCAAATAGCTAATATCGGCGTTTACACCAAAGAACATTTTCTGCTGTTCATCTTGCGATGGCATGCTGCCGTCAGCTTTAGGCAGCACACGGCTGTACCCTGTATTCACTGGGTTAACAAACACAATGTCTGCCACATCCAAAATGGAGTAAGGATTGGTTTGAACACCATAGGGCTGAACTGGATAGCCCTCATCATCAATATTAAGAATACGAGGGCCTGTGTAGGCTACATGCATCCACACTGACGCAGAGCCTGGACCACCGTTAAAAGAAATAATAAGCGGGCGCTCAGTATTCTCTTTTACGTCAGTGCGCTGATAGTAAGTGTAAAACAAAGTGGCAACCGCTTCGTCTTTACTGTTCCAAACCGGTTGAGTACCCGTGGTGGCACTGTATTTTACACGCTTGCCTAGGATTTTAGTTTCGTGCTCTGTCACTACACTGCTATCAATTTTTATTGAACGAGCATGTGCAGATGCGCTTTCTTCTTGCGCTGAAGCACTGGTAGTTAAGCTTACAAAAGCAATTAAGGCTGCCGTTAACCATGCTAGGGTCGAGTGCGATTGCGCTTTGTGTTTATTTTTACCCAGACTTAATAATACGGGCGATGTATTTCTAACTAAGGATTGAATATTCATCATTATTATCTTTGAGTGTCGTTAATTTTATCTTTTTTGTGTTGTCTTTGTATTGCACGCTTTACTATATCGCTGTTCACATGACAGCTTAGCAATGAACGACAAAACGACCAATTTCTTCGATACATTTCTGTAACACGGTTAAGCCTTTCAAATATTCTCAGGGCCATTGATTTTTATGTGTGTAATGAGTTCAGGGAAAAACGTTAAGAATCTCGCTTCAATCTCGTCTCTGTTCGTATTAATATCATCCACAGCATGATGAAACGTGTTGGGGAAACGAATACGTTTAGCAACCACAGCAATCGCCTTAGCAATGCCCTCTTCTTTAGCATAATCTTCAAACCAGTCATGGGTTATCATATGCCCAACACTGTGCTGCATCGTTCTCGGCATAGTGGGCAATCGCTGTTCTAACAATGCGAAACTCTGTTCCCTGAAGTCGTCAAAACCCTGTGCTGTAAACGACGCCCAATGTTTAATTAGCAAGTGATCGAAGTAGATATCTAGCGCCACAGGTGCAAAGCGCCGACGACTTTTATGAAATAACGCCTTTGCTGCTAAGACGCTGGTATGACTGTCGGTGAACCTATCGACTTCATAGTGGTTTTTAAGACCTAGCTGTACCGCTTGTCCAAACTCTTTAATATCAACACCCCGCCTGAAATCACCGAGTAGGTTACCGAATTGAGAATCGGCAGTTGGTCGGGCTAAGAAAAGATGGGCAAGATAATTCATTTTGTAATTTATTGGCCTCTATTTTAAGTTGTAAGGGCTTGTAGGTATCAAGTAAAATTGCGGTTCAATTCAGATACGCTGAATTTTGTGCTTTTATAAACCGAAACTGCCGAAACTAGCGTTGGCAGCAGCCAAATTCAAATGTAACTGAAAAACCGTAGCACTTAAAATTGAGTTTCAACATGTCTGTAACCTCCACTTCTGAAGTCACGTCTCTACTTTCACCAATCAATGCCTTTTTACATTGCGAGACGCCTCAGTCGTGGATAGACGAAGCGCAGAAAGAGGAAAACCTTCGCGTTATCCTTACTGACCACCTAATTTGCGAGCTTAAAGCGGCTCAGTCGGCTATGTACCTACTTCGCCGCTATGTGGCCGATGAAGAAACCAGTAAGGTATTGCTGGGCTGGTTGAAACCTTACGAAGACTTCACTTACCGCCACGAAGGCGATTGGCAATCGCTTAATACTAAGCACCTTTCCAAAAATGTATTTAACACAGAAGGGCTAGACCCTTTTAAAAAAGACATGCTTGATAAAATGGTCATGCTAATTAAAGAAGAGCTTCATCATTTTTACCAAGTGCTAGAAATTATGCACGAGTTGGGGTTTGAATATAAGTCGGTAACATCCAGTCGTTACGCAAATGGCTTATTGCGTCACGTACGCACTTACGAACCTGAAAAGCTCATCGACAAGCTCATTTGTGGTGCCTACATTGAAGCGCGCTCCTGTGAACGCTTTGCCAAACTTGCGCCGTATGTTTCCGAAGATTTAGGCAAGTTCTATGTGTCGCTGTTGCGCTCTGAGGCCAGACACTTTGAAGACTACCTAACGCTGGCTGGGCAAATCGCTAAAACTGATATTTCAGAGCGCGTTGCCCACTTCGGAAACGTTGAAAGATCATTGATTGAAAGCGACGATGACGAATTGCGTTTCCACTCAGGCGCACCACGCTAAAGTTAACGCTTTGCATCCGTTTATAAATTAATCAATTTATGTTGACGGCTTAGTCATTCTGCTGCACACTCAATTTGTAAACATATTGTTAACGGCAGTGTTTAGCGCTTTGCGCTGTGTTTGTGTTTCCTTGGTTTTACGGTTAGTCCGTGTGTTCTCCCTGCCTCACAACAATATTTTTTAAAATAATAACGTTGGTGAACAAGGCAGGACTTTATGATTTTAAATCATTTAATTGGTATTTACACTCATCCAAAAGAAGAGTGGCAAACCATTGATACCAAACACGAAACCTATTTTTACGCGCTTACCCATATCGCTTTTATATCTCTCATTCCATCACTCGTGGCCTATTATTCCAGTGCCCATACTGGCTGGAGTATCGGCGCAGGTGACATAATTCGCCTTAGCGAAAATACCGCAATTATGATGGGTATAGGCATGTATTTTGGCTTAATTGCAGGCGTGGTCGCATTGGCCGTACTTATTCATGAGTTGGCTAAAGCGTTTGATGCGACGCCAACTTATACGCAGTCGCTGGAACTTGCGGCCTACACGGCTACACCGTTGTTTATGGTGGGCTTCGCAGGTCTTTACCCAGAACTCTGGGTAGTGATGACGGCGCTGTTAGTCGGTATTAGCTATTCGGTATACCTGCTCTACTCTGGCGTGCCAATTTTGATGCATATGCCAGAAGATAAAGGGTTCATTTACTCAAGCTCGGTAGTGACATGTGGGCTAGTATTGCTCGTTATTCTAATGACAGGTTCAGTTTTGGTGTGGGGTCTGTCCGGCGGACCAGTATTTGTTCACTAGCCTCTTTCATTGAAATAAATGTGTCGTCCTAATATAGGTTGACAGTTATTAGGCCAGCTCTCGAAGCTGGCCTTTTCTATTATGCACTGCGTTAGGCGTTTCCATATCTAATGCTAA
>NZ_JAKRFA010000085.1:0-6926 GCF_022348305.1 Alteromonas sp. MmMcT2-2 | reverse complement strand
TTGCCACACTTATAAGTAGTAACCCACCTCCGCAGCCATTTATTGGTGTGGTCTACAGAGGATTATGTCTTTTTAGAGGGGAAAATCCCTAGAACCCCTCATACCTATAAACGACATCGTCCAGAGCAGACGTTACTGTATCAATTGGTCGAACGCCACTACCCAGAATTTCAGAAGCAGCTTTCACAAAAAGGGAAGTCGTTACCACTTCATGTGGTAAAAGAGTTTGAAGAGTTTCTTAGGTGTGGTCGGCTTGAGCATGGTTTTTTGCGTGTAGTTTGTGACGACTGCAAGCATGAGAAACTGCTGGCGTTCAGCTGCAAACGCAGGGGATTTTGCCCAAGTTGCGGTGCAAGAAGGATGGCAGAAAGTGCCAAGTTGTTAGTTGAAGATGTTCTTCACGGTTACCCTGTACGCCAATGGGTATTGAGTTTACCCATCCCGCTTCGTCTACTTCTAGCTAGGTATCCCAAACACTTAAGTAAAATCATGCAAATCATTCATCGTGCTATTTCTTGCGATATTGTGCATCGGGCTGGGTATCTTAAGAAGCAAGCAAACACAGGAGCGGTGACTTACATTCAGCGATTTGGTAGTGCACTGAATCTCAATATTCACTTTCACATGCTCTTTTTGGAAGGCGTTATCACTCAGGAGTGTGGACAGTCCAAATTCAAGTGCGTTAAAGCACCAAACCACAATGATATGGAAACCCTCGTGAATGTCATTAGCCATCGCATCGCGACCTACTTGGAGAAGGCCGGGCTCGTTCAACGGGATATGGACAACACATTTCTCGATTTACCCATGGATGACGAAGATAGTTTACTGCCCTTGCAAGCAGCCTCTGTCAATTACCGCATTGCTGTAGGACCAGATACAGGCAAAAAAGTCTTTGCCTTGCAAACCTTACCTGCCAAAGACGAACAACATTACGGTCAATTAGCTCAAATAAACGGTTTTAGCTTACACGCTGGGGTGTTTGCAGACAGCCATCAAACTGACAAACTGGAAAGGCTATGCAGATATATCTCAAGGCCAGCGTTAAGCGAGCAACGATTGAGTCTAACCGATTCAGGAAAAGTAAGATATCAACTGAAAACTCCCTATCAAGACGGTACCACACATGTCTTTTTTACTCCCTTGGATTTCATAGGCAAGCTCGCGGCACTGGTGCCAGTGCCGAGGCTAAACCTTACGAGGTTTTATGGCGTGTTTGCTCCCAATGCTAAGGTGCGTGCCGAGGTAACGGCTTCACAACGCGGTAAGAATAGCCCTCGCTTAGCAGAGCATCTGAAAGATTCAGATAAACCATACCATGCGCGAAGCATGTCGTGGGCACAAAGGTTAAAAAGAGTATTCAATATTGACATCACAGTCTGTGAGGCTTGTGAAAAAACCAACGTCAAAATTATTACTTGTATTACGGATCCGGCTGTTATCCATAAGATTTTGGCGCACCTTGACAAGCAGACTCTTCTTGAAGCAAAAAACGATTCTCTAATGCCGCCACTTCGAGCTCCACCAGCCACAGCCTCATTCAGTGACTACATCATTCAACGCGACTTCGATTTTGGCGCATGAAGCACAAAAAACAGACCATCACTTGAACATGCAACATGTTGAGGTAAGGGCTTTCACATATCTCATTGCGGATTTCAGTACCAAAGACCAGTTATATTGCGTCTATCTTGATGACAACTACTTCACTGATTCCTGAAAAGTACCCATTTGACACACGTGCAACTGGCCTTAAATACAGCTGACACAGTGGGTAGTACATAGCGTTAATATTTCTTATACTCTTAACCATATCACCCGGGCGGAATCGGCAGTTTACAGGAAGCTTTCCGGGGCCGGCATGATGACGAACTCAGGCTGCGAGTTGTCATCGTGATAATGCGAATTGCTGAATGTTCCGGCGCTATTTACCTTAAACCGGTAGCCGGCCTGCACACTCAATAAAAGCGGTTTCGGTCCCCCCAAGTGACAGCGTGAGATCATATCGACCGTTGGTATCGAATGGTACGGGTATTCTCGCTGCAATTGGCAGTGGTTTTTGTTCCCGTTTTGTATTATTCAGCGCTACCGCAAAGCCTTCTTTTTGCGTGGTCAGGAAGCAACCTTCAGGCGTTATACGCAAAGAAATATGATTGAGCGTTAACAATTGATCACGAGGTATGCAGATGCGACGATGAAAACCTTCCGGCCCCATGATCTGAAGATCGTACATTCCGTCCGCAGCTTTCCAGGTATCGCTATAACTTCTGGAACGAGCAATGGTAAAGCGTTTTGGAATGGCGTCTAAATTACACCGATCATACACGTGAAACACTGTCGCGCGGCTACCGGTATTGATAAACGTTATTTTCAGCGAGTCATCTTGTGCAGCAAACTCAACATTAATGTTGTACAAATTCTCCCGCTGTGGGCGGCGCCCTTTTTCCTGCGTTGGCATTGACATATCAGTTGGAATGGTTGGCACGGTACGCTCGGGTAATTCCCCAGCCATTTGGGCGTCATTACCTGGATTCGGAAATACCGGTAGGCTTGTGTGATTCGGCGTTTTAAAGTCGAATGCGTTGAGGAAATCACCGCATACTGCCCGGCGCCAGGCAGAAATATTGGGTTCAGTCACACCAAAGCGTTGCTCCAGAAAACGAATTACTGAGGTGTGGTCCAACACCTCTGAACTCACATATCCTCCACGACTCCATGGCGATATAACATACGCAGGAACCCGTGGGCCGAGACCGTAGGGGTTGCCCAGTAGATCGGCATGTTCCAGATTCTTATCCGCTGCAGAAAAATGCTGGTGGTATTCACCCTCTGTCGCTATCTGCGAGATGCCAGCGAACTTACCGTCTGCACCAGGAGATGGTGGGGCTGGTGGCGGCATGTGGTCAAAAAAGCCATCGTTTTCGTCAAACATAATAAACAGGGCGGTCTTCGACCACACCTCCGGCACGGCCGTGAGTGCATTAAGTACTTCGGCGATATAAGCCGCGCCCTGAGCCGGGCTGGACGGCCCTGGATGCTCTGAGCCTTGCGCTGTCGCGATTATGTATGACACTTGTGGTAACGCACCGTTGCTTACATCTGACCGCAGAGCGTCCAGCGCCCGGGTCGTTAGTCCCCGGCGGGCCAATTCGGGGTCACTGCCTGGCAGACCAGCAAACGAGTCCTGAAAGGTTTTGAAACCGACCAGCGGATTGTCAGTAAAGTTATCTGCCATATCCTGATAGATGGTCCAATCGATACCAGCTTCCTGTAAACGCTCTACATATGTTTTCCAGGTGTAAGCTTCCGGGTATCCGCCATTTTCAGGAAGGTTATCGTGAGAATTACCTATTGCCGGGCCACCATTTAGTGCGTTGCCATCATTCGTACCTGACCAAAGGAATAAGCGGTTAGTATTGGTACCCACATGAGCTGAGCAATGATAGGCATCACACAGGGTAAATGCCTCGGCCAGTGCGAACTGAAACGGTATGTCGTCGCGTTCGAAATAACCCATGGCATGCAGATATTTGGCATCCGGCCACTGGCTCATGCGGCCGTGATCCCAGGCATACTGTGCATCTGGCCAGGAGTGAGGGGTTCCTTCAACCCTCATATGGGCAAAGTTCTGACGGGTGTTCAGTGGGAACGGTGTCACCCATTCCGGTCCGGCTTTAGTGGTGTTTTGCTGCAGAAAGACATTTCTGGCCTGTTGCTTCTCTCTTGCCTTCGCTGGTGCCGGATAAGGGTCTGAAAACCCTCGAACGCCTGAAAGGGTACCAAAGTAGTGATCAAATGACCGGTTTTCCTGCATCAGGATCACCACGTGTTCTACATCGTTTATCGTACCCGTGTTCACTTTCGCAGGAATCGAAAGCGCCCGGGCAATAGATGGGAACGCGGCGAAGGCGCTGGTGGCTCCTGCGGCGGCGAGAAACTGACGACGGTTAATATCGGCCATATAAGTACCTTGAATCCGAAAAAATGCATTCCTTCGCGAGATGCGAAGGAATGCTATTGGCGTATTATGTCAATTTAAAGGCAGACCAGTTAAAAGTCTGCGCCTATTGTCAGTGATACGGTGCGGGGTGAACCCGGGTAAACGCTGTTGGTGCCTACACCAATGATGTATTCACGGTCCAGCAAGTTGTTGACGTTAAGACGAACATGCACCTCTTTTAGCTGTGGAACCACATCCGTGAAATCCGCCCCAATGTATGCGTCAATCACGTCGTAGGCTGGTGCAGACGCGGAATTTTCGAAGTTGATGTAACGATCACCAATGTGGCGCAAAGACAAGCCAGAGCTCAATGCATCTCCCATATAATCCACCGCCAGTGAGTAAAAGTTCTTCGGGCCACCGTATACGCGGTTACCCGCTACAATGCCTGACTCCGCATCCAGTCCGGTATCACCGGTACCCAGATACTCTGAATCATCATATGTGTAAGAACCTGACAGACGCAGTGCACTGGTTAGCTGGTAAGAGGCCAGCAATTCTACGCCCTGGCTTTTTTGACCACCGGCATTAATATAAGAGCCGTCCACTTCTTCCTTGTAGTCAATACCTTCCAGTACGCTGGTATCGAGCTGAACGATTCGGTTATCGAACTCGATATCATAGAACGTAACAGCGGCTTTAAAGTCACGGTTGTTATACCGCAAGCCTAATTCAATGTTATCTGAGGTCTCCGGATCAATGGTACCCAGTTCGTTGTTAGACAAACCAGAATCGATAATGCCCGGTACGATGGACTTGTAGTTTTCCGAGTACCCTGCAAATACTTCCAGTCCATCAATTGGTGTGGTGTATGTTGCACCCAGATAAAGCAGCGGATCAGAGGTGTTATCCAGCTGACCTGTGCGGTCGTCGTTGTAGAAATGATCGACGGTGGTGTCTACCTGGAATTGTTTTACACCAATACTGGCAGCCAGAGGGCCGAATTCAATGTTATCCTGAATGTAGTACATCAGTTCTTTAGTATTGGCTTCGGTCTTGTATTGCACCCAGTATGGAGTCTTGCTGAATTCAATGCTGGTTTGTGGGTTATTAATCAGATGCCATTGACGAGTGACATCTGCATCGTAGTTCTCATACCAGAAGCCGACGCGCAGAATGTGGGCGACATCCCCCGTGGAAAAATTATAAGACGCATCACCGGTCAGACCGTAGCGACGGTTTGAGTAATTCGAGGTGCGGTAAGAGCTGACTGGTTCAACATTGCCCTCATAACATTCAGGATCCTTTGCCGCACTTAAGCCAAATCGACCCGTACAGTTGCTCATCACTGTTCCTGGTATAGTAGTGCCGGCGTTTACAAAGAAAAAATCATCGCCATTATAATCGCCGTAAAGCGTATCGCCGGATAATTCAGCGGTTAATGTGCCGTCGCCATCTACATCGGTTACGTAAGGTGGGATCCAGTCGCCGCGGCCTTCCATACGGTGGAAGTAAGCGGAGGTGTTAAAAGCGAAATCACCAAAATCTCTATCCAGTTTCAGGCTATAAAAACGGTTATCTCGCAGAGCTCGCCAGCCGTTACGGTTGTTCTCATCCAGGCTTGGCAGACCAGTCCAGTTGGCGTGCAGGGCATCATGGCGAGGATTCTCGGCGAACTGTTCAAGGGATATATACTCGTACTCGTTTTCGTTAGAATCGTTATACGTTGCAAATGCAGTGATGTTATAGCCGTTGATTTCGCTGATGAGCTTACCGGTCAGGTAATCTTTTTCGGTCGTGGCTGCGTTATCCCACACGTCCTTGTTTTCAGAGGATGAGCCACTGATGAAAAAGTATGTATTTTCAGCAATTTCACCAGAATCGTAGCGGAAACGGAATTTGCTGGCATCCTGATCTCCAGCCATGTAATAAAGGCTGACGTTTTGTTCCGACATTGGGTCAGTCGTGATGAAGTTTAGCGTACCGCCAAGGGCTTCATTGGAACGTGAACTGATATCGGCGGTACCCTGACTCACCTCAACGGTTTCAAGATCGAATACGTCAATAAATTTGTTGGCTTTACTACCCCCCCCGTAGCCTGAGCCACCGTTTGGCAAGCCATCCAGCGTGGTACCAATCTGGCCATTACTGGTATTAAAGCCCCGCATTCGGATGTTGGTCATCCAGTCTGAAGAACCGAAAGTATCAGCTTCCTGAACGATAACGCCTGGCAGTTCCTGTACCACAGTGTTTACCGAGGCATTCGCTGGACGACGTGAAATCATATCCATTGAAACAGTGTTTGAGGCAAACGTTTGTTTCTGACCAATAACAACAATTTGCTCAGGTTTCTGTGTTTTTTCCTGTTGTTCAGGATTGTTCTGGGCAGTAGCTACCGATGTTGCCATTGCAAGCATTAGTGGTGAAAGCGCAAAGCAGCCAGGCTTTTTCATTTCAGTTCCTTGTGTATGGGATTTATGTATGACTGTGAATGTCGGAAAGGTCACGCTCGACATTTAGGGTGGTCAGATTAGGCCTGAAATATGACAATTCTTGTGAATATTTGTGACATTTTGTGGTTTTGTGTGGCTTTTCGTTGAGTGTGCTCGGGAACCGGATATACTTATTGCCATAATATAAAAGGGGCTTCTATGGCAGACTGACAAACAGCAATTCTTGAGTTGGTGGAGTTACACCGGTCAATGTCCGTGTCAAAGCTATCCAGACAGTTTGCGGTGTCTGAAGAAACTATTCGGCGTGATATTAAGCTGTTAGCGTCTTCTGGTCGGGTAGAAAAAATTCATGGTGGGGTGCGTTTACCGGCAACCCGGCTGGAGCCGCCTTACTGGCAACGGGTTAACAGTAATGCCGGAGTTAAAAAGCGTATTGGGGTTCTAGGGATTTTCCCCTCTAAAAAGACATAATCCTCTGTAGACCACACCAATAAATGGCTGCGGAGGTGGTTTACTTTCAGCTTGGAGCCTAA
>NZ_JAKRFA010000084.1:0-7077 GCF_022348305.1 Alteromonas sp. MmMcT2-2 | reverse complement strand
GCCTGTTTGCGGGTTTTATGCATTTTATGGCTGACAAAAGAGACAAGATTGTTCAATATAGAGCGTGCATTCATGGTGTTTTCTGTGTTGGTTTTTTTTGGCGAAAGATCTGATCACCAAATGCCATGAATGTTCCCTAACTCTTTGACTTTATTTTACTATTCGTGGGGATAGCTCAGATTTCAATACCTGTTACAGGTTGCAACGTGCCAGATAGCTACCTTTGTTTTAATCAGTTACTTGAAAGTGCTGCTGATAAAGAAAATGAAGATCTAATTATTAGCGATCGCGATCCTCTACAAATTTTATACACCAGCGGCACAACATCTAAACCTAAAGGTGTAGAAACTTCTCATCTTGCCCTATTTATCAATAGCCTATCAGCAGCTATTGAGCTAGGCATAAAAAAAGAAGGTATAGGTACATCGGTTATGCCAATGTTTCATTGTGCACAACACCTAATTTCAACCTCAGTATTGCATATGAGTGGTACGGTTCTTATATTTAGAACGTTTGAACCAGAGGATTTTGTCAAAATTATTGAAAAAGAAAAAGTTAACTTTATTTTTCTTTTACCTTTAATGTGGAAAGCGCTTCTAGAGGTTCCTAACATAGAAAAATACGACTTCAGTGCATTAGATACTTGTATGTATGCAATGGCACCAATGGATAAACCAAGCTTACTCCGCTTGAAAGCTATTTTTAAATGTCCGTTTATCTTAGGCTCAGGACAAACAGAAATGACCCCCGTTACCACTGTCTTTCATGATAAATGGTCATATAAAGATGGTAATTACTGGGGAGAAGCGTTAACAACAACAGATCAAGCCGTAATGGACGATAATGGCGTAATATTACCCGATGGTGAAATAGGTGAAATCGTATGGCGTTCACCTTCAGCAATGAATAGCTATTATAAAGATCCTGAAGCTACCGCTGAAGTATCTACTTTTGGTTGGCATCACTCGGGGGATCTAGGTTATTTTGATGAAGATCACCAATTAATGTTTGTTGATAGAAAGAAGGACATGATTAAAACAGGCGGTGAAAACGTTGCTTCTGTTAAGGTAGAGAGAGTCATAATGTCACACCCAAGCGTAGCTGGTGTGACCGTTATAGGCTTACCACACCCTCATTGGACAGAAGCCGTAACCGCTATCGTCATCCCAAAATCTAATGTGAATATAACGGAAACTGATATAATAAAAATGTGTAAAAGCGAACTTGCTGGTTACGAGGTTCCTAAACGCATTCTATTTGTAGATGATATTACTAAAACAGCTACAGGAAAGTTTCTTAAAGCTCCTTTACGTGAAAAATATGCAAACCTATATTTATAATGCTGTTACTGAAGGCTTTTTTTTACAATTAAATATTGGATAATTAAAAATAAATCTATTGTGGTTAAGAAATATTGCCGACAGTCTTATAGCAAAGTCAGTTTTTTTCTGGCATATTTTGGCTTTAAACCGCTGTATTGTGATGTGGCAAATATTACTTTACTACTAGGTGGTATTTCTAAACTTAATGAAGTGAAACATTTTCTCTAATTAATCTATGCGCTCTAAAAATTTCAACATCCATCGAAATAGGCTCACCCTTATACAGTCCCAGCCTGGATTCGGAAAAACAGAGCTTTTAGATAAACTTTATCAAGAATCAAAAAATTTAAAAAAGTCTATACTTATATCTATATCTCAATCAGATAACAACCCCATAGCCCTTCTTAAAAAATAGTTATATCCCTTAAAGCTACTAACTTGGATACGAATACATCCTTTATAAATCAGCTTGATAATATCTCTTTGCCATCATTAGAGCCTATTATTAATTCAATGCTAGATTCATGTTTTATTAGTGAAATTAATTATATTTTTGTGGATGATGTTGATCTACTAATAGATAAGTCTTCTAATAAAATCATAAGTAGTTTATTACAGTCGCCGTAGATTTGGTTTATTTAAATTGGAATATAATCGAATTAAATCAAGTTTTTACGGCGACTTCTAAACTTGTTTAATCTAGCTTTCCATATTACGTGGAGACGATACTTTCCATGTGGCGTCTCATTTATTTCAGATTAATCGTGGATCAGCTTAAAATGGGAGCGCGCCACCGCGATGGCTTTATTTGGATCATCCTGCCAGGCAGTGATCTGCACATTAGCAATCCTCTTACCTAATTTGACGATATCACAACGCGCGTAGGTTTCTTGGGCGCGGCCCGAGAGCATGTAGTCGATATTAAAGTCAATCACTTTGGGCACGCTGGTGGACTCCATTGCCCACATTAAACTTACGATAGCTGCATTCTCCATAAAACCCGCAATCACACCACCATGAATAGCAGGCAGCGCAGTATTACCTACGTTTTTTTCATCAAATGGCATACGGAATACTAGAGAGCCATCTTCATTTTCAGAGAAGCGCACACCGAGAAAATTCGCATAAGGGATCATCTCAATGGCTTTATCAAACTCTTTGGTTTCACGTATTGATTTGAAGAAATCATTTTTCTCTGACATTACTTAACTACCCCTTGCATTTTACTACTGGACGCGCGCATAAAAGTTGCCACGCAGGACGCAACGGGGTCATTAATATCTGTTTGGTAAGCCACACCACGAATAAAGGCCACCGTATTGGTCAATTTATAACACTCCGCAGCCGCTTCAATGCCCTGCCCTGCCAACGCAGGTTTGAGAAAATCAACACGCAAATCCAAGGTGGCAATGGATTCCATCGCAGGCAAAGCACAAAACGTGGCCATACCACCAACACTGTCCATTAAAGACAGAATAACACCACCATGGATGATCCCGTTGGCGAGATCACCCACCAAGCTTTCTGCAAAGGGAATTCGAAATATGGCTCTGTTTCTTTCCAAAGAGACTGTTTCCATGCCTAGCTGCTTCGAGTGTGGGATATTCCCGAAAAACCCCTTTTTTGAAAGAACTGAAAATTGAGGGTCGTCAATTAGATAGGTACGCTCTTTTTTTTCTGACATACTATTTCCTCGTGCCATTTAATATTTAGGGGAGTAAAATTCTGTAATCATAGGCATTCCGTTAAACATAATCAACAACGTGACGACACCAAGGCGTGACTAAACTGTAAAATAAAAGTGGGCAGTAATCAATATAACCAAATTTGGGCATAAACATTGATTCTTAGCGCACATTTATTTACTTAGACATATATGGGGCTCTCGTGCTGTCAACGGCAAGGCCAAATATCCCCTCTCAGAGCAAAATTATCATTGTATTAACAAGTTCGAATATGACTGCCCAATGCCACTATCTAGTTGTATTGGTAGTTGAGTCTGAACGGCTGTGACTTATCGTATGTTGATGAGGTGATGTAAATCGCTGACAACCAGTAGTGAGACAATTTTGTTACGCCAAAATGCTTGTCTAGACGAAATGTTGAAGGATAGAGAACATAAACCTATTACCCCACAATATAAAGACAGTAAAGCCGCAGGGCATTAAAGCTACACTGTTATAAACGATAAGATATTGGCGCAAATTGCTAATGCAATGCAGTTGTTTAAATTGAATAATAAAAAAATGCTTATCTTGGAAAACTTATAATATGCACGTACTTCAAACCATAAATGACGTTAAAGAATGTTTCGAATTACAAAAATGTTATTTTTCATCCGAACCTTATCGGAGCTATGATGATCGTGTTAAAGATCTGAAAAAACTCAAGAGGCTCCTGCTTGATAATCAAGATGATTTCGTTGAGGCCTTAAATAAAGATTTTGGTAGTAGAAGTGCTGATGACACAAAGATAGGCGATATTATCACTACTATTTCAGGTATTAATTACACCATTAAAAACTTGAAATCATGGATGAAACCTAAAAAACGTAAAGTAGACTTGTTATTTCAACCCGCTAAAGCATCTATTTTGTTTCAACCTCTTGGTGTGGTTGGTGTAGTAGTACCATGGAATTACCCTGTATTTTTATCTTTAGGTCCTTTAGCTACGGCATTGGCAGCGGGTAATTGTGTTATGTTAAAAATGTCGGAGTTTACGCCTGTAACAGCAACGCTATTAGCCGGTTTACTTCATAAAGTCTTTAAGCAAAAACAAGTTGCTATTATTGGAGGTGAGGTTGAAATAGCTACGGCATTCACTTCGTTAGCATTTGATCATTTGTTTTTTACTGGCTCAACCAATGTCGGTAAAATTGTTATGCAAGCAGCCGCTAAAAACCTTGTACCGGTTACTTTAGAATTAGGCGGAAAATCTCCTGCAATTATTGATGGTATAATAGACATTAAACTTGCTGTTTCGCGTTTTATTTTAGGTAAAGTTCTTAACTCAGGTCAAACATGTGTAGCGCCTGATTATATTTTTTGTCCTGAAGATAAAGTCACAGTGTTAGTTGAAGAACTACAGAAAATTTATAGTAAAATGTATCCTAAAATCACTAATAATAAAGATTGTACCAGTATTATTAATGATGCCCAATTTGAACGATTAAATGGTTTGTTAGACGATGCGAGAAGTCATGGAGCAAATATAACTCCGCTCACTGCAGAACCTATCAACAAGACAGAAAGAAAAATGCCTTTAACCGTGCTAACTGATGTCAACGATGATATGAAAGTGATGCAACAAGAAATTTTTGGCCCTATCATCCCTATAATTACCTACAAAAATACCGCAGAAGCTATTCACTATATAAATAAAAATGACAGACCGTTAGCATTATATATTTATAGTTTTGATAAAGCATTCCAGCAAGAAATTTTATTGAACACTCATGCTGGTGGGGTCTGTATTAATGAAGCTACTTTTCATGTGGCCAATGATGATTTGCCTTTTGGCGGCATTGGAGCTTCGGGTATGGGCCAATACCATGGGGAAGAGGGTTTTAAAACATTCTCTCACGGCAAGTCAATTTTAAAGAAAGGGCGTATTAGTTTCGCCCACCTCTTGTTTCCTCCATTTGGCGGATTTATGCATAAATTGGTTTATAAATTATTTATTCGCTAGGCCGTGCATCTTAAATTGTTGTTGGATTCATTAAGTTAATCCTCAAGTCTATTTATTGTTCTGGCTTAACCCAAAAAAACATCATTCAATATGATGCTTTTGGGGATACTAATAATCAGTGATTAATGAACATAGCCCGCTTGGCAGGAACAAAATCAAAAAAATATCCTTTTTAAATAACAAACAGGAAAAAACATGAATCAAACCTTACTTGCGTTAACGGGCTTTGCTGGCTGGACATTAGTTCTTAGCTTCATACTCTTAAATATGAGAGCTTATTATACTTTTTTGAGTAGCAATAAAGTTGCCCTTAATAACTTTCATCCTGATGGCAGTAATACTCCTGGCTTTGGTCAAAGGCTTACAAGAGCCCAATTAAACTGTCTTGAGATGCTGCCAGTGTTCTGTGCTTTAGTCATTGTGGCGGCACTTTCTAAACAACTAGATATGATGAATTCAACTGTTATCTACCTACTTTATGCCCGTATAGCTCAATCAGTAATCCATATGATTTCAACTAATATTATCGCGGTTATCTTACGTGCTAGTTTTTGGAGTATACAATTAGCATTATTATTATTCTATTCCTATCAACTACTTGTAAATTTTTTTATAACGTAAATACAATATTTGGCTTTTATGCAAAATTTACTCATAAATAACTAGAATACTTAAACCTAAAAATAAGAGGTTGCTATGCACTTTTATCAAGCTTTACAACGAAATGCTACTATTTTACCTAACACTATTGGAACATCTTTCGCTGACAGGGAGCACACCTGGAATGAAGTTAACAACAGAGTAGCGAAATCAGCAAGTGGGCTAGCCGCCATCGGAGCAGGCAAAGGCATTCATATTGCAATTTTAGCTTTAAATTCAGATAAATATTTTGAGTGTTTAAATGCTATCCCTTGGTCTGGCAGCGTTATGGTGCCATTAAATATTCGGTGGTCTGTCAAAGAAAACCTTTATTCATTAAATGATTCGGAATGTAGCATTTTGTTTTTTGATGATGCTTTTATCGACACAGCTAAAGAGTTGAAGCTGAAATGTGACAATATCAAGCATATGATTTATATAGGTGAAAACTCGGCACCTGAAGGTACTGACGTGGTCAACCAAATTCACACAACCCAGTTAAGCCGCTTTTCCTAAGTTAGCCATGTCAGCTTCATATTGGTTTGGACTTTTGTAATCCAGATATGAGTGCATTCTTTGGCTGTTATAAAACATAGTAATATATTGCAGGATATCCTGCTGAGCAGCATGACGGCTCTGGTAATGACGCCATTGCACTCGCTCTTGTTTTAATGTGCCGAAGAAGCTCTCTACAACGGCATTGTCCCAACAATCACCTTTCCTACTCATGCTACCTGTTACCTTGTACTGCGCCAGTAGCTGTCTAAATTGTCGGCTGGCATATTGCGAACCACGATCCGAATGATGTATCAGGCCAGCCTTGGGCTTACGTTGCCATAAAGCCATTGTTAAGGCATCACACACAAGCTGGGCACTCATCCGAGAAGACATACTCCAACCCACGACTTTGCGTGAGAACAGATCGATGACAACGGCCAGATACAGCCAGCCTTCCTGCGTCCAGATATAGGTAATGTCAGAGACATACGCCTGGTCTGGTTTTTGCGCATCAAAGTCGCGTGATAGCACGTTATCAAATACAGGTTGCTGATGGTCGCTGTTGGTCGTTACTTTGTATTTTCTACGCCGTCTAACGCTCACGTCGGCTTCTTTCATCAAGGCTCTCGTACGCTGTTTTCCAACCGGATAACCGAGCGAATTCAGCGCGCGTTTCATTCGCCTGACGCCATAGGTATAGTCACTGGCATCTGCTATCTTCTGTACCCATTCAATTAGCTCATCATGTTGCGGATCGGGTTCAAGTTGCTCGTTTCGTTGCACTGCACTGTAGTAATTACGGCGACTGACTCCCAGAACCTGACACATCAGACTAATCGGCCAGGTCTTCTTATGTTGGGTAATGAAACCGTATTTCACTTGGTTTCTTTGGCAAAGAAGACCGTCGCCTTTTTTAGGATCTCTTTCTCCA
>NZ_JAKRFA010000083.1:0-7898 GCF_022348305.1 Alteromonas sp. MmMcT2-2 | reverse complement strand
AGTGATTGAACCCTTTTATCCTAAAGCAGGCAATGGCAGACGTCCGTATGCGCTTGAGACCATGTTTCGCATTCATTGTATGCAGCAATGGTATAGCCTCGGTGATGAAGCGATGGAAGATGCGTTATATGAAATTGCTTCGATGCGTCAATTTGCGCAACTATCACTGGATAAAGCCATTCCTGACCGCACAACCATTATGAACTTCCGGCACTTGCTGGAAAAACACAAGCTGACTCGCCAATTATTCAAAACGGTCAATCAATGGCTGTCTGACTGCGGTGTGATGATGACGCAGGGCACACTGGTGGATGCCACGATTATTGAAGCCCCCAGCTCCACTAAAAACAAAAAGAATGAACGTGACCCGGATATGCATCAGACCAAGAAAGGTAATGAGTGGCACTTCGGTATGAAAGCCCATATCGGTGTGGATGCCAAGAGCGGTCTGACTCATACGCTGGTGACCACCGCCGCCAACGAACATGACCTGAATCAGATGAAGAACCTGTTGCATGGCGATGAGGAATTCATCTCTGGCGATGCTGGATATCAAGGCGCAGAGAAGCGTGAAGAACTTAAAGAAAAGGATGTGGAATAGTTGATTGCTGAGCGTCCCGGAAAAGTTCGGGCACTGAAAAAGCATCCCCGCAAAAACAAAACTGCCATCAACATCGAATATTTAAAAGCCAGCATTCGGGCGAAGGTGGAACACCCGTTTCGCATCATCAAATGCCAATTTGGTTTTATCAAAGCTCGCTATAAGGGATTGATAAAAAATGACTCACAGTTAGCCATGCTATTCACCTTGGCGAACCTGTTTAAAGTAGACCAGATGTTACGACGACAGCCAAGATCTGTCTAAAATCCGGGAATAGCCCGGAATAAGGCCAAAATCCTGCCTAAAACAACGGCATATTGGCCTAAATTGCAAAATTAGAGTTTAAAAATTAGGCAGGTGATGCTGCGGCTTAACTAAGCGTTAAACTGCGGGACTTATTCGCAGTTTCCCTAGTTTGCGGCTAGTTTTGCGGAGCAGGCTGACTATGGGCTGAAACCTTTGGGTTTACTGAATCTGGTAAGATTTCTAATCACATTTGGTATTTAGTGCAATTAACGAAGCAATTGCTGCATCGCTGAACTTGAGGAACAGTTTTGAGCAACTGGAGAACCGCAATTTTTGGAGGAACAGTTTCGCCTGGTGCAGCAGAAGCAGGATGGGAAAAGCAACAAAGCCAATGTAACCAGGGCTGGGGGAGCTGTTTAATGAAACAGAAGAGATAGCCGCTGAACCTAACACTGAGCAGGAAGCTATTTACTCTGTCCGCACAAAGCGCAACCCGCTATCCCAAGCACCGCGTTAGGACGTGATAGTTCACGATATTGCTGAGGAAGATAAAGTCTGCTTTCACTCTCCTATATTTTCTTTGTAATTAATTCAGGATAATAAGGAATTATTACAAATCTTTTAAGTACCTCCAGATCCTAAGAGCGCAGAGATGCTTCAATTTAAGCTGCCGGCAGCTTGGTGCGAGGGGAGTATTAGAATTTCATACGCACGATAACAAGCGACTGGCATAAATGCTGCTTGCCTACAAAGTGCCGAAGTTAGGTGTATAAACCATAAACAAGAGGAAATAATTTATGTCTCATAATAAATTTACTAGTTGTATTGAAGCTTGCTACAAATGTGCAACTGCCTGCGACCATTGTTCAACTGCCTGTTTGCAGGAGCCTGATCCTGCGAAAATGGCAGATTGCATACGTGCAGACTTAGACTGTGCTGATATCTGTCGGCTAGCTGCGGCAGCAATGGCGAGAGGAAGTGAGCATGCCAAGCAAATCTGCCGTCTCTGTGCTGACATATGTGAAGCTTGCGGTGAGCTTTGTGCTAAACACGAACCGGATCATTGTCAAGAATGTGCTCGTGCTTGCAAATCTTGTGCTGATGAATGCCGTAAGATGGCTGCCTAAGCTAAGTAAACCGTACTTTGGGAGCGCAGAAGACACATCTAGCGCAAGAGTTTCTTCATTGCGCTCTCAATATTGAGAAACACCTTTCATTAGTCCAGTATATTGGCTCGTATGGGTGACATTGAGGTCAGTTCATGCTTCTTAAGTACCGTATATTTTTGATATTATCCGCTAGAACCCTTCTTTCAGCAGAGGTCATTTTTTTGCTCGATTTTAGTTGAGGTTTCGGACCCTAAGAACCCACTGTATTCTTCCGATTCTGCTCGTATTTACTGAGGATTTAATCTCATTACTGATGCTAATCAGGTTCGACTGCTTGTTGCCACTGTATTAAAAACTCCTTTATGACTTCCTCATCTACTTGAATTAACAAAGACATGCTCACCAGGTAGTAGTATCCCATTGGCTTGGGGCTACTTGCATACCATTATTTATTTGGAAACTGCTGAGGAATCAAAAATATCTGGTGCAATTAAAGTATACCCTTAACGCACTTGTAATTATTTAGTGCATTAATTCAAAAAATAAACCTATAATGCACTCACATTAAGACACCATTGTAAAACGCACTGAAATCTATGTTTCGAGTTTATGGGTACCTGAGAGCATCAACCGAAGAGCAAGATGCAACCAGAGCTAAAGCTGAATTAGAAAAATTTACCGAACAATTAGGGTTCGGCGTTGCTCACTGGTTTATTGAAAATGAATCCGGCGCAAAATTACATCGGCCTGAACTTTTTAGGTTACTGGATATCGCCATGCCTGGTGACGTTTTATTAGTTGAGCAAATAGACAGGCTAAGCCGACTCAAAAGTGAAGATTGGGAAAAGTTGAAGCGGCTGATTAACGATAAGAATATTCGTATTGTTTCACTTGATTTGCCGTCCAGTTTCGCATTGATGCGCAACGCCGATGAATTCACTGAACGCATTCTCTCTTCAATTAACTCAATGATGCTTGATTTCCTTGCTGCCTTTGCCAGAAAAAATTACGAAGAGCGACGAAGGATGCAAGCGCAGGGGGTCGCCAAGGCCAAAATAGAGGGGAAGTATAAAGGCCGTCGCGAAGACAAAGACTTGCATAGCAGGATATTACAACTTCTCAATGATGGACGTAGTTATAACTTCATTGAAAGGACGATA
Source organism: Alteromonas sp. MmMcT2-2 (assembly GCF_022348305.1). Lineage (NCBI taxonomy): Bacteria > Pseudomonadati > Pseudomonadota > Gammaproteobacteria > Alteromonadales > Alteromonadaceae > Alteromonas > Alteromonas sp. MmMcT2-2. Next base: position 4,782 of record NZ_JAKRFA010000083.1, on the reverse strand, counting down.
GGTTGCTCTAGGCACACTATTTCCAAAGTTAGCAAACGCCGCAAGGCAAAACTTGAAGAAGAGGTTCTGTAACTGTGCCATGAAAGCCAAACGGATTGCGCCAGAGGTACTTTTAGATCTGTCTTCACGGATGGAGCTATTCCCTGCGCGCTCCGATGAACGCAAAAACATTGTTAAATCAGCATGTGATTTATATGGTGTTTCCGAAAGCACTCTTTATCGACAACTACGTTCTGTAAACAAGCCCAAACCACTAAAGCGCACGGATTCAGGCAAATCGAGAGTCATTCCTATATCTGAGATGGAGAAGTATTGCGAGATTATTGCCGCGTTAAAAATTCGCACCACCAACAAGAATGGACGGCATATCTCAACGAATGTTGCTATTGATCTGTTGGAAAGTACGGGTGTTGAATCAGAATACGGTTTTATCAAGCTAGAAAAAGGTAAGCTCAGCAAAACAACAATAAACAGGTATCTAGCACAATTTGGGTTAGACAAACACAACCTTATTAAAAACACGCCGGCAGTCAGGTTTCAGGCTAGACACAGCAACGAGTGTTGGCAATTTGATTTAAGCCCTTCTGACTTAAAAAGTGTGGACGAACCGCTTTGGTATGACGAATCTAAAGGTCTGCCGATTTTAATGCTTTACTCTGTCGTTGATGATAGAAGCGGCGTTTGCTATCAGGAATACCGAAATGTACACGGTGAAGATGCTGGTAATGCGCTGCGCTTCCTTTTTAATGCCATGTCACCCAAGTCTGACCCAGATGTGCCCTTCCAAGGCATCCCACACATGATTTACATGGACAACGGGCCAATTGCACGAAGTCGGGTGTTTCAGTCTGTGATGAAGTATTTAGGCATTGATGTGAAGGTACATATGCCAGATAGCAAGGACAAACGGCGTAAAACTGCTAGATCAAAAGGTAAAGTAGAAAGAGCCTTTCGCACAGTAAAAGAATGCCACGAGGTCCTTTACCACTTGCGAGAGCCAAAGAACGAAGTCGAAGCTAATCAGATGTTGAGCGATTACCTGAAGAAATATAACGACCATCAACATCGAGCAGAGCCACATTCTCGGATGGAGGACTGGCTGCAGAATATCGACGGTGCTGTTAAACAAATGTGCAGCTGGGAGCGTTTTTCATCCTTCGCACGCGAACCTGAAAAAAGGAAAGTAGGTATTGATGCCAGAATTCCCGTTGACGGTAGTGTATATGAGGTAGATCCCGACCTCGCAGGTGAACAAGTCGTACTTTGGTGGGGCCTGTTTGACGACGAATTGTATGTTGAACATGATGGACAACGATATGGTGCTTATTTTCCGATCAGTGGTCCAATTCCCTTGTATAGATATCGTAAGTTTAAACAAACCAAAACAGAAAAGCGGCTTGGAAAACTCGAAACGCTAGCAAAGTCACTTAAATTACCGGACTCTGAAAACGATGAGAATCACCAAGTTATTTTGTCAATGAAGAACGTAGTTGAGCCAGTACCAACGCGAGAATTTGATAATCCAGACCCGTTTAACGAAAAGCGGTTTGAAAACATACTGAAAGCCAAGCTTGCCATATCCAACTATTTAGGTAAACCCTTGACAATACTTGCGCAAGGCGACAGAGATATGATTGATGCTATTTTGTCTGAGTCTTTAGATAAAGAGGCTGTCATGAAACGAATAAAAGAATATTTCCATAATAGGAGTGGAGAACATGCAAATTGAAGTCATGGAACACTTTGGTATAAAGAAGTATTTTCGTGATGCAGACTTCTTTGAAACTGACACGGCCAAAAGGTTATTCAGACAACTCAAAAAGATCATACCTGAAGGCCAGCTCATCGCACTGACTGGTGTTGTCGGTATTGGCAAAACTACCTACCTAGAAAAAATACAAAAACAATTAGCTGCTGAAAAAAATGTGATAGTTGCAAAGTCACTCTCAGTGGAAAAATCCAAGACAAATTTAACCACTTTGATCACAGCGCTGTTTTACGATGTTTCAGGTGATAATGGCTATCGGGTACCAAAGCTTGGCGAAAAGCGCGAGCGAGATTTGCAGGAGCTCATCAAGAAGAGTAAAAAGCCTGTTGTGTTGTTTTGTGATGAAGCCCATGACCTGCACCATCGCACACTGACAGGCCTTAAACGCCTAATGGAAGTCATTCATGAGGGCGGCGGCAAGTTATCTATTGTATTGGCGGGCCACCCTAAACTTAAAAATGACCTGAAATCTCCCACAATGGAAGAAGTTGGCTACCGCACGGTTACCATGTCTCTCGATGCCTCGCAGGGTATTTTACGCGATTATATTTACTGGCTCCTGGATAAATGCACCAATGACAATGTGAAACCAAAAGACGTTATTGAAGACCAAGCAGTGGAATATCTAGCTGACCATCACCTTTATCAACTTCAGTATCCAATTCGTATGTTTCTAGCTTTGGAGGTGGAGCTGGTGTCTTGTTTTCTGTCTTAATTAGGGTCGGCTTCTTTGGCTTAGGTCTTGGTATGTCTTCTTCAGCTTTATCATTTTCATGTTGAGGTTGCGCATGTAGTTCATATGTAGAAAATTCTTCATCATCTTCTACATACATTTCCATCGCGCCCATGTGGGATGCCATTTCTGCATCACTCATCTGAGGAATGTTGCTCTCGACTTTTTCAGATTCCGCACCAATGCCTGTCTCAGTACTGCTATCTTTGCTGGTCTTTTCTTTTTGTGTTTTCTTAGCTTCTTTTTCCTTTGCAGGTTTTTCCGTTGTATCGCTGTTTTCAATAACGTCTGCATCTCTCCCCGTGTTAATTTGTAAGGTGCCATCAGCTGAATAAATTTCCTTAACACCTGTATTGCCAACGATGTAAACACCGGGTATAGACCTTGGTGTTTCCCCTTCCCAATAGATAACTATTGGGGATACCAACTTAACAACGCGGTATTCATTCCCAGTATCGGGTTTTAGGGTTCCAAACCATTCATCAGTCGCCTCTCCGTTACGGTTTCTTATTGGCTCAACTACACCAGCTTCCATTAATGCTTCGCAAAACTCTTTGGTTGAACTGGGAAACTGTTTGTAATTTTCTTGTTTGGCAAACGCTATGATTTGATCTATTGCCGCAACTGTTACGAAGGCCCTTCCACCACAAACGAATATCTTTCCTTTGGGCTCGTTGGCCTTCATCGTGGGCAAAAGAGAGCGAGCCGATGAAATAAATATTTTTTCAACATTTACTCTCGATTCACCTAAATGCTTATCCCAACGCATATTGATATCACGGGCTGTTTCCAGTCCGTCGACATGCTTGACTATCTGATGCAGAAAAGCACCGTCAATATATTTTCCGCTCATGTACTGGTATATCTGGTTCATCAGCATTGGGCCGCCTGCGCGTATGTATTCAATTCCTTCTTTACTGATAACTTCCTTAACCAACAATGCGCCTACCTCTTCATGCGCTCCATGTTGTCTATCTTTTGTCATACGTGTTTCATAACTTCTGACGCCCGTTCTTCTTGCCCACGCTACTAGCGACTCATTAAGTGGGCTCCAGACATTTGTTTCCTTACCATGTTCATAGACCGTAATATCCATAATGACTTTACCAATGTCATGAATGAGGCCTAACGCCCACGCGCCGTATATCCACTTGGGCTTTATAACTTGGAATACATCTATGTTTGTACTCTTCTTGTCTCTGGGTATCTTCCCTTCTCGGGCCCTCGCTTTTTCCAAACACCCATGTGCAGTTTGAAGATCCTGATTACCCACATACCTCAGCTAGCTTCAACAGCTTGTAAGGCATCGGTGGTGTTCTCACTGCGGCCTTTGCCAGCCTTGACATGATATCCCGTAGGTTAAAACGGTTGTTAAATCGAAAACAGTATTCAGCCAAATGTCTAGGTAAGTGTTTCGGCGCAATCGCATGGCAACTACCTCTCAACGAATTTTTCACATTACCTATCATGGTATTTACCCATATGTAGGCTGGATGTTCCAGTTTGTGTAAGTCACCGCCCGTCTTCGAATAAATATGATGTTTATCTTCACTAGCGATGGCTCGAAAGCAAGGTAATCCATCCGAAATAACAATGGTATCAGACTTCACGTATTTCTCTGACCATTGCGCTATCACCTTGGTTTTAAATCCTTCGACTACCGTCATCTTCATGCGCACCGGATGGCCTTCTTCGTTTAATGCAACGGCAGCTAAAAACGGTGTTTTACCACCTGCCCCTCGTCCTCGCTTTCCCCCGCGACGCTCTCCACCCCAGTAAACGTCGTCTAGCTGGACGATTCCGCCTATCTTGGATTTATCCTCGCTCTCTTTCATCGCCTGAAGCAGCTTGTGTTTCACTTTCCAAGCGGTGTCATAATTCACACCCAACTGGCGCTTCAATTCCATCGCAGATAACCCAGTCTTCGATTGGGTCAATAAATGGATTGCCATAAACCACTTGGTGAGAGGCAATTTGCTATGTGCGAACAGCGTCCCGCTGGTGAGCGAGTGTTGATGACCACATCGATTGCATTGCAATAGCTTCCTGCATTTGAGCTGACAGTAGGTTGTATTACTACACTCGCGGCATACATAACCTCGGGGGAAACGCCAATTGAATAACGCTTTCTCACATTTATCTTCTGTGCCAAAGTCTTGCATGAAATCAAACACGCTATAGCCCTTCTGAAACTGTACCTGATTCTTCGCCATGATCTATCTCACTCAAACACTGATTATATATACAGTATAACAATAACTGAGAAATGTGGGTAATCAGG
>NZ_JAKRFA010000082.1:0-8748 GCF_022348305.1 Alteromonas sp. MmMcT2-2 | reverse complement strand
GAGGGAGTTGAACCCTCTGGAATTCAACGAATAATTTTGGTTACAGCATAGTTACCTCCTTTATTCTCAGGCTTAGCCTGTCGCAAGCTGGGCCCATGCCAGACGCAAGTTCAAAGAGGCCGAAGTGGCACAAGCAAAGGCTAAAACCGGTAAAGCCAACTGAGCACTGAACCATATCCAGATGTTATACCGGATTGAAACCCGCCTCAAAGGCCAGTCAGCAAAGCAGAAGTATCAGGTCAGGCAAACCGAATCACTTCCCCTGCTCAACCAATACAAAACCTGGCTGGACAAATCGGCTTTGCAGTTACCACCCAAAACTGCACTGGGTAAAGCGCTTGGCTACAGTCTGAATCAATGGCATAAACTGGTTCGCTATGTCGATGATGGCAACCTGGCCATCGATAACAACCGCGCCGAGAGAGCCATCAAGCCCTTTGTCATTGGCAGAAAGAATTAGCTGTTCAACAACGCAACAAGCGGTGCCAATGCCAGTGCGATACTTTACAGCATCATTGAGACGGCCAAGGCCAATGGCTTAACCCCATTTGATTACATCATGCATTGTCTGGAACACTTAGCCGCATCGCCAGACAATGTCGAAGCCCTGTTGCCCTGGAATGTTAAATCGGGCAAGGTGTAGATCAGCAGACGGTTACTAAACCAAAGCGATGTCACCGCAGACAAACGGTATCTGTGAACGTTTCCATAAGACGATATTAAATGAGTTTTACCAGGTCACATTCCGCAAGAAACTGTATGGCTCATTCGAAGAACTCCAGAAAGATCTGGACGAATGGATGGATTACTACAACAATGAACGAACTCATCAGAGCAAAATGTGCTGTGGCAGAACGCCAATTGAAACATTAGTCGATGGGAAACAGATCTGGGCTGAAAAGAATTTGGCTCAAATCTAATCTGACAGCGACACCTGAAAAACGGGTAACTGTCAGATCAACTCTGAGCTAATACACGTCATAGACGGGCAAGATCTCCAGATACCAATGCAACTCGGTAACACGATAACAACTATAGTCGCTAATTTTGGCTTTTCCTAATTTTCGCTTTTAATACCTTCATAGGTAGTCATCCCACAGATCTGTGCCACTGCGATAGTCATGCAGGCCATGTTTTTCAATAATCTGGTCCGCTTTTTTGATTTTCACAGCCGCCTCATTATTTCTATCCTGATCATCAAGGAGATTAGTCCACAGCATATATAGCATCGCGTGCTGAGCTGGTACCCATTCGAGCTCCTGGTGTTCGTGAAGCTCGCTCTCAAGAATGCCTGCCAAGGTGTCCGTTTTTTCAATACGGTGTTGATTATAAGAGATGCGAACAAGCATCATCATCACGTCAGCGTATTGTTCGTTAAATGCATTGTCATTGATATCGAGATATCGCTCGGCCAATCTTTGTGCCTCATCAAGATCGTCATCGAAATCCATTTCGTTTACAACGAGGAATAACGCCATTTTAAATTTATCTTTTGTATCCTCGCGCTCATCAAGAGCAAACTTTTCCATATCCTTAACGAGTTCATAAAGTGTTTTGATCATCTCCTCTCTATCATCTTCCACGTACAGATTCGCATGACTAAAGCTTGCTCCTACCAAATGACCTGCCCATATCTCTGTACTTAACGCAGTTAGCTTTCTAATATGCTTAACCGCAAGTGACCAAAACAGTTTGTCATCACTTCGGTCGTAGATAGCCTGAAGCAGGCCGAATACCGCATTGACGCACTCCGGTATGCCTTCTTTAGTTTCAGTTAATTGCAGTCCCCAATACTTATTGAAACACACGGTGAGGTTGTTGTGTTGAGCGCCTTTTTCATCTTTCATTAAATGTTGCATATTGCCCAGCTTAACGAAAAAGTCTTCAACCTTTCGTGCGTGTTCCACTGGCGCTTTGGCAAAATACGCAAAATACGTGTCTGTATATCGCTGGTACAGGGTGATTGCTTCCTCCGTTCTTCCTGTTTGACAGTAGATGTCTCGAAGCAGACTGAGCGCAGTATGGTGGCTATCGAACGCAGCGCTATTCATTAAAAGTATATCGTCACAGTTCGAAAGTGCTTTTTCGGCGAATTTCTCGGCGCGTAACATATCTTTGGTTATACGGTAGAGCTTCGCGATTTGAAAATAGGTTTGCGCGGTGAGTGTGGACACTTCAAAAACGTCGCCTTCCTTCTCAATGATATTGAGCGCCTTTAACAGAAGATGTTCTGACTGCTCAATGTCATTGTTTTTTCTTAACACCTTGCCACTGGCAGATAAAACACTGACGTACTCCATTTCGACACCCTTGAGCATGGAGAACGTGACATCTAAAGAAGGGATAATGTCCTTTTTTACAATACTGACGGCGTTATCGATCTCTCCTTTTTCAAGCAGTGTATTTGCAAGCAAAGCAAACGATTGAAGCTTCATGTAGGCATGATAACTTTCTATCTCTTCTTGCTCATCAAGCATCGTGATGAGCTCATCAATGAGCATTTCACTTTTTTCGAACATCTTGTATCTGAGAAAAGCCGACGCACATGACAACAGTGTGTTCACGGTAGATGCAATATCACTGCGACCTGCCAACTGCTCCTCTCTGGTCAAAGAGATAAGTGATTCCGCTACCCGCACCGCGCCCTCTTTGTCACCGGTCCCTAGCAGGCATGTCATATGCATAGCTTTCACGTTGAGATAGTGACCGGGCAATTCTGCTGATTTTTCTTTCTCAGATTCAAGCAGCGGCATCACTGACTCTATGACTTGCTTTGCACTTGGCATTGCGCCGGCAAGTAGATAGCTCATTGTCAGTGTGTGTACAACCCAAGCATGGTCTTCAAGCCAGATATCGGGATTTCTTTGTTGTAAGCCATCAGTGATGGGTAGTAACTGCGTAAGCACGTCAATAGACTGAGCATTTTCTCCTGTTTTACTGCATATAGACGCGTAAAGTATTGCGGCATTAACAAAACCACCCAGCCAGGCACTTCTATTTGCATCAGCTAATTGTTTAGTTTGTTCAAACGCCTGCAAAGCAAAGGGCGCAGCTGCCTGGTAATTCAGGCCGGCTAAGTGTCCTTTTGCCATCCCAAACAAAGTCTTAACGTAGATATCTTGATGAATTTCTGGATCGCGCTGATACAGCTTTTCTGCCATCTCCATGGCTTCTTTCTGTACGGCTATTGCATGGTTTACTTGAATCTGTTTATTATAAGAATTGCCTAAGGTGTTTAGCAGTCCGATGATACGGCTATCTTTTTCGTCGACAGATAGTTGAGTGTTATTTTCCACCATATTGCGTGCGCGCTGATACAGTGCTTTCACATCCTCATGCCTACCAAGAAAATGACAGACATCCATCTTACCTTCTGTGATATCAATGGATGCCTGCTCCAAGTTAAACTCCTCACCAAAAATCATGGCGACGTTTTCTTGTTTTTCATCGCTACTTTCTAGCACGTTGCAAAGCTTCTCAACTTCATCAAACACTTCTAATGACTCGCTATACCTGTTCATATTTCCCAGAATCACGGCAAGTCCGTACGTGATATGTATTCTTTCATGAATAAACATACCAAATGTGTCATGGGCAAATTGCAGCAGCGCGCTCAGCGACTTGGTGAGGTAAATTGTTTTTTGATATGTCCGTGTCGTCGCATCATGTGTTAACTCGATGTTTTCAATTTGCTGATGAAGGTATTGAGCAATGACGGCAATACATTCACCGATGATCTTCTTATCTGATGTACCCAGCGTATCTTTTAGCACATTCAGACAACTTTGACGCAAAAAGGTGGTATACAGATTGTGCGTAAAGGTATGCATGTCTTCGTTTCTGACACGTTTGACAATCTCCAGCACCTCTTCAAGGATCTGATAATGTTCGGTGGATAAATGCCGTTCGGGCTGCTTTTTTAACATGTTAATAAGCGGCGCCAATTCAGGGTGCGCGGTTTCATCCAGGCCCCTCAGATGCGCAATAACATCGTCAACTAACTGTGAACTAAACGGCGCGGAAATCATGGATGCGATCTGCAGCGTAAAATTAGCGATATCCCCGAAATCGCCCAAGTACTGCATTAGGATATGAAGCCGCTCTTCCATGACCGCATAGGACGATAACGTAAAGCCTATGTTTGCATCCTGCTTCATCTCATCCTGGGCAAACGCATCATTGTAGGCGTCCTTAAGCTGCCCAAATACAGTATCAATGCAGCTTTGAAACGCTGACGCCGGAATGTTGTTTATTGAATACTGGCCGCGGGTGGTTTCAATAAATAACGGCGTAACATCCTTATCCTGATAAAAACCTTTATCGCTTAAAAGATTAAGCGTTTCTATCGCAAACAACGTGTTCACATGCTCATTATCGCGTTCATTGAGCTGTGCAATTAATGCGCTGCTGATAGGGGAGACATCACGTTTATCCGGGTTACTGAACACCGCTTCAATCAGTGACGTCAGCGTGCCTCGAGCCATCCCCTTAATATTGGTCTCATAGCACGTTGTCGACACATCATCTTCTGTCAGTCCGAATAGCGACAGCAATGCGCGTGTAAAGGGACGAGTCTCATGCTGGTCGCTCGTCTTTTTTCTTAACAACGCGGCATCCGCTTGTCGACAGGTCCCCACAAACTCAATACTGTAACGCGGCATTAGCCACTCAGTAATAAACTCGGCAGTCAGCTCATCTATCCACTGGATATCATCAATGACCAACATGATTGGCATCGTTTTCGCGTCGGGATGGATTTCCCTGGTCAGTCGCTTCAGCTTCGACAGCGCCGCTAACAGTCTTTCAAACTGCTGCTCCTTTTCAGATTTATTTTCCTTTTTTATTGACTCACCTATCGCGTTCGCGTAGCGGTCCATGGACAGTCTGTTTTTTGCTGACTTAGCCGCATCAAAGAGGGTGCCGTAGTGCGTTGCTGAGGCAATCGACTTTGCCAGTGCGTGAACGTTATCGCTGCTGACTGAGCCTTTGGTGAAGATCTCTTTGATGTTATCGCCGACATCGCGAAATTCATCAATTTTGTTCTTTACCACCTTATAGAGGAAGCTGTTATGCGCATCGTAATACTCGGTTAACCTCAGCGCTTCGCGCTGTATCGACTGCAGCAGTGATGCCAACCCTGTATTTTGTGACTGGTGACCGATTTGATTAAGCAGGCGTAACCGTATCTGTGCAGTATCCTTTTTATCATCATAGTCAGAGAGTCTACTGATATGTTGGTTTGCCAACGCCGTTTTACCAGCCCCTGGCTCACCGCTTATCAGTTCCCAATGATGGGCGATGTCGCTGCGATTTATCACACTTTCCATATACGCATGGTGGCGCTGACTGAGCGACGCAAGCTCGTCATGTCGCCCCACAAAAACAGATGAATTCACCGCGGGTGTCGGGATGTTGGTGCCGGGTTTTTCAAGCATGCCGTAGCGCTGCACCATATGACGCAGTCGGATTATAAGGCTTCCTTGTTTTGAAGCGTCATCGGTCTTATCGAACGGTTGGTGATGGGTATAGTTAAATACAATGGATACCGGAAAGGTTTCGCCCTGTAATTTTTTATCTTTGGCATGGGATAACATCAATGAGCACAGCGCCAAGGACGCGACATCAAGACTAAACGGATCGTTTATCACAATCAGTTTTGGCGCACCTATTCCCAATACTTCAATCAGCTTGACGATGTATTGCATCGCTTCATGTGGCGTTGACACATCCGGAGCGCTGGAAGCCAACTCCAGTAATTGTTTTCTGGCGTCGTGACTTAAAAACAGCTCCATTCCTTTGACGTTCGTCGCGTCTGTGCCTTCGATTGCTTCCAATGACTTGTCGCCGGCCGCATTGACCAGCTCCGCTTCCGCGCGGGAGGAGATAAAGTCGGTGATCTTGCTGCCAATGCCATCAACCAGTTCGTTGACCGTATTAGAGATCGCATCTGAAATACTGCTGTTTACCAGCTCAGATAGCCCCATTGTCGACACATGAATGGCAAGTTTTAATGCAGCATCAATGGATGCACGTTGCTTCAAATCTGCGCCGACTAACGCGTAGATCTGAGACATTAACTGATTAGGCTGATCTGCTTTGGCATCGACACGAATGACATTGGTTTGCCTGTCAGTGAGTTTTTCATCAAAGACATCGCGGCATACAGCATATTCATCAAACGCCTCATTGTGACGTCTCATTGCCTCAACATGCCGTTTATAGACTTCGATGAGTAATGTCGTCTCAGTGGCTTCGTTAAGATCTCTTATAAAATCCTGATGAATATTTTCCACAATGCATCCTCGTTGTACTTTGATTACAGGTAAGTGTCGTATACGACCTTACTTTACAAAAATGTATGGTCCGCCTCGTTATTGCAATAATAAACTTCGATAACGGGGTTGGTTATGCGCTAATGTATTCGGAGTCTGATTAGGCGCTTTCGCAACCCGCTCCACGATGAGATCCGCGCTGGATTATCCTCAAAAAAGGCCAAAGCTTCTGTAAGCTGTTTTTTGTGTCAGGTTTTTATCCAGTGGTTCTACCGTTTTCGTCATCACTTTTATCATTGCAAACCCGTTGCTGTTAAACGCCTGCCTCGTCTTCATGACCACCCATGCGATTCGGGCGAGCTTATTCGCCAAAGCGACGGTAACAACGTTGAATGGCTTTGTAGCGCGTAAGTTCATCAGCCACTCACCATAGACTTTTCCTGTCTTGTAGGGTCGTGACATCACCGCCCTAGCTGCATGAATAAACAAGGCTCGAAGCTCTTTATAACCTCGCTTACAAATGTCAGTTCGGCTTTATCAAAGCACGCTATAAAGGGCTGACGAAAAATGACTCACAGTTAGCCATGCTATTCACCTTGGCGAACCTGTTTAAAGTAGACCAGATGTTACGACGACAGCCAAGATCTGTCTGAAACCAGGGAATAGCCCGGATGAGGGGCGAAATTAGGCCTAAAACGGCAGTATATTGTGCGTATTTCGGTGAATCCGATCGGTCGTTTCGGTTTTATCCGATCACTTTTTCTTCTTCTTTTTCGTCCTTGCCAGTTTTACCTTAAGTGATCGGATTGGTCTAGTTTTCTCATTGATTCGCCAGCCAGTTCAATTCGATGACTGTTGTGCAGTAAACGGTCGAGTAATGCATCTGCCACAGTGGGGTTGCTGATGAGTTTGTACCATTCGGTAACGGGCAGTTGGCTTGCTATGATAGTGCTGGTGTTTTGATAGCGCTCTTCCATTACATCGAGTAAGTCATTAGCTTGTCGTGCATTTAGTTTTTCCATGCCCCAGTCATCCAAGATGAGTAGCTTTTTCTTAGCCAGTTGCGCAAGCTGTTGTCGGTAACTGCCATCGGCGTGGCCGATATTCAGCTCATCAAGAAGTTGCCCAAGTCGGTAATATCGCACTGTATGATGCTGCTCACAGGCTTGCCTGGCTAATGCGCAAGCGAAGTACGTTTTACCGCACCCCGTTGCACCAGTAACGATAATGTTGTGGGCGTGATGTAAGTATTGGCCGCTTAATAGTGTGGCGACTTTATCTTTTCGTAAACCGCGCTCTGCACGGTATTCCAATCGGCTGGCGTGAGCTTCTAAGCGCAAGGTTGCTTGGCGCAGTAAACGCTTCACTTTGCTGTCTTGACGACAGTGAATTTCGTGCTGTGCCAGTAATCCCAAGCGTTCCTCGAAGCTCATCTCATCAAAGGTTGTCGCTTGGCTTTGTTGTTGCAGTAACGCTTGAGCGAAGTGCCCAAGCCGTAAGCTACGCAGTTGCTCTTGTAGTTGAGATTGTGTCATGAGTTATCCTATTGATAGTAATGTTGGCCGCGGATATTGTGGTGGGTAACAGGTTGTTCATCTTGCTCGACCGCCGTGCTCGGTACACTTTCTTGGTGATGTTTGAGTAAGTTCATTACTACGCTTCTGTGCGGGCGTTCTAGCAGCAATGCCTTTTGGCAAGCGGCTTCCAGCCGCGCAGCACCATGTTGTTTAGTGAGGTTTAGGATAGCTAGGCAGCTTTTAATCGCTTGCTCTGGGTGTTGTCGGCTATGGATGTGCCACTGCACGACACCGCGCGTACCCACACCGATATTCTCGGCCCAGTGCAGTAAGCGCTCTGCACTGAAGCGTTGTTTTACATGGCTATCGGGCATGTGTTCTTTCTGGGTTGAGAAGCCACCGTCTTTTGCTGATTTAGCGTGCTGTGTCACCAGTTGATTGTGATGATATATGCTGACCACACTGCCACTCGCCTCGATGGTCACCGTGTTACCCACTAAGATGTGCGGTACAGAGTAAGCGTGTTTTTGATACAACACATGGTAATCAGGCCCCACCTTCGCCCGTTTACTGTCGATATACTCATACGTAGTCCCAGGTAGTGCCATCAAGGCGGGCTTATCGAGCAGTTCAAACTGCTCACGACGAGAGCCTGGATGTAAGCGCTGCGGCCGATTATTTAACTCTTCCATTAACACTTTGATACGTGCGTTAAGGCCCGCTAAAGTGTAAAAGCACTCCCGTCGTAATCGCATTAATATCCAGCGTTCAACAATCAGTACCGCATTTTCAGCTTTGGCTTTATCCTTGGGTTTGTAAGGTCGTGCAGGCACAATGGCGCAGCCATAATGCCGCGCCATTTTTGCGTAGTTTTCATTCAGTGTGGGCGCGTAACGGTGGGCTTTGGTAACGGCTGACTTCAGGTTATCCGGCACAAGTAAACGGGGGACACCGCCAAG
>NZ_JAKRFA010000081.1:0-11395 GCF_022348305.1 Alteromonas sp. MmMcT2-2 | reverse complement strand
TCTCAACATTTTTTTTCGCACAATCTTGCCTGCCTGATTACAGCACACCACATGACTCACACTTTTTGCTAAATCCAGCCCAATCGTTGTAATATCCATCTTGGCCTCTTCACCTTGTTAACTTGATTGTTCAATTCCAAGTTTGGCACATTGCGATGCCGTTTGAGGGGGGAGACCATTCCATCGTTGATCTTTCGTGAGTATTTTTTAATCAGCATGGTAAAGGGTTATAATTTGCTTCGCCAAAAGTAAAGCCATATCCAAAACCATGCCAAGAACAATACTAACTGATATTCGATGGGAACTGCTACTCCAAGTTATGAAAAGTACAGGCCGTATTTACGATAAAACTGAACATCGAATGATATTTGAAATAGTGGAGGATTACCGATTTGTTTCGGCTTATCCGAAGGTCAACGCCACGATGTTGTTCATGCGAATAGTTTGGTTGAACAGCTTGATGAAGTGAACACTGTCGTTTGTGATAAAGGCTATGATAGCGAACCATTCCGCTGTTTTGTTCGTGACCACGGTGGAACACCAGTAATTACTACACGGAATTACGGTCAAGATATTGATAAAAAAGCATGGATTGGTACTTATACAAATACCGACATTTGGTTGAAAATGCATTTGCAAGAATTAAGCAATATCAAGCCATTTCAACTAGATACGATAAGTTAGAGCGAAATTATGCCAGCATGGTATCGCTGGCATTTATGTTAATGTGGCTGCCGATGTATTGTTGAGTAAAATATGTACAGCAAAGATCAACACGCCCTAGACAAAAGTAATTAATATTCACATCAGTAAGATTCAAAAAATTGAAAAGAGATTTTCTTCTCTGATAGAAGGTAAGAACCTGAAACGTTCATCAACACCATTAACCATCTCTTTTTCACTCAAATACTTCCTTGAGAAAGCCGTATAGTAATGGGATTCGTAGCTAATAAACCTCGATAGGCTGGCAAACTCAGTAAGGTGTTCAGACAGAACATTAAATGACCTTTTTTCGAGGAGTTTAGGCACTACAACTTTAACTGACTCACTGCAAGTGGCTGCAAGCAATGCTATAAAAAATACGTAGTTATCTTTATTACCAAAAACTCCGAAGTCGTAATTTTCGTCAATAAAGTACTGAGGAAGGTAGAGAAGTAGTGCATTAGTGTCTCTCTCTAACAAGTTTTTAAAATCTCCTAGACTTGTTACTATTAAACATAATTTTTCTTTTTTTAGCGAGGTAAAGCAATGACCAGCTTTATAAAACTCAATGCGAAGCCTGCCACAGGTTGGTGAAAAGTCGCTGAAATTTATGCCAAGGATGTTTGAAGCTTTCGCTAATGCCGGAGCAGCGCTTTCACTAAAAGCCGCTAATCTATGTCCCTTATAATATTCGGGCCCTTTTATCTGAGCACGCTCTAATGGACAACCCGATATGAAGTCAAGTTCGTAAGGCGCAACTTTCATACTCATACTTGCGTCAGCTAAAAACAACATCCACTGCTCTCTTATTACGTTGAGCAGCTGTAGACATTCCGCATCGTTTGACATATTCAACGCTTTGTTTAACATAGTATTGATGTAGTTTACCGAACCGTGTAAGTAATACATAACAATTGGTTTACCATCTACAAATAGCTCAATAATAGTCTCTCTGTTTTGTATTACCGCTTTCTCTGCGTCATTTCTGCTCTCAAAAGGTACACTCATAACCTCTTCAAGCAAACTAAAACCGTAAAGTAAGTCGCTGTTTTTTATTTCTTGATGAAAACGCTTAGAAAAAACTTCGTTGTCCAGCACTTGATGTGCCGTATTTTCTATCCAGTCGATTACTCTTTTTTTCTTTCGATTGTCGGATAAAATCAACATGTTTTCAGGTACCAACGGAATAGTACCTTTTATTTTGGCACCGTCATTTAAATTGTATACATCGACATCATGAGTGGCATTTTCTAATGCCAGCTCCATAATTGTTTTGGACATTTTAAATTCGTGTTTAGTGTTAACTAATGGCCTAAAATTGCCTTCGACGGTTAAAGATGTATTGTAGACCTTTGTATATTCAATTAATTCTTTCCCATCTTCGAGGTAATAACCGGACTGTTGTGAATGATGGTGTTTTTGGTCGACAAACCCAAGATCGACACCAAAAAGATAAATTTGTTTAAAACCAAGCTCTAGCGCGCAATCAATCGCAAAGTTAGATACTGTAGGATAAGAGTATTTTAACGAGGAAAATTTATGTTCGCTAAACAGAGACTCTATAATAAGCGTTGCAGCCTCTCCCTCTTTTAGGGACAAAAAGGCATTTTTGTACGCTTTTATCACGTCTGGATGAACGCCATTTCCGCTAATTAAGTTAATTTTTTTCAAGTACTCGTTGTCATCTACTCTTATCAACCAGTCATAAGGTGACCTATTTATCTCCAAATCAACATGATAATCAGGCACAATATCGTTTTTATGCAGTACTTGTAATGCTGTGCCACAGCTAATGACTATCGCATTAGCATGCTCTTCTTTCAAAATAGGGATAAGATAATCCAAGGAAGGGCCGTTCCCAACAACAAAAATAGGCACTTCATTCAAGACGCTAGGTGCAATCTCTTTCTTTAACAAATACTTGAAATTGTTTTCAACTGCCCACTTGCTGTGCGAAATTATATATCGAGAATTCTCGAAGTTATCACTTAACCCTATTACCAGTCTTATTTCTTCTCGTAAGTTATTCAGCGTGGGTTCAAGCACATCATTATCATAACTTTTGAACAAAAACATGTTTGCCAAATTATAACTACCTACCCTATCAAACTGGGTGAGAAAGTCCTCCACTAAATTTGAGCCATCGTCGCCAACATTAAGATAAATACTACTCTCGTTGGCATCCATTTTTTCAAGCAATGCTTCCCAATCTATTGAAAATAATGAAGAATAAAAAAAATCTCGATTTGGCTCATAAATAAATAACTTGCCTATTTCATGAGAATCTAACAAGCGCTGTAATTGGTAGCCATTACCAACACCGAAAAGGAGAAGTGATTTAATATCACGGTGCAATATCGTACTTTCTTTAGTGACCTTCTTAAATTTGTCTTGAATTCTCACCGCAGTTCGATAATGAAAATGAGGATAAAGTTTTCCTCCAGAGTAGTTTAATACCAATTCATCTCGACTCGGATTGCCTTTAAACATTGTGTAGATGTTTTCGGACTCTTCTTTACTTTTGTCGCCTAACAAGTAAGTTTTATATTTAAGGTTGAATAAATTTACTTCGCCAGATGAATTAGCAACAACTTCCCAGTTTATAGGGATATAGTTTGAAAACTCTTCCGCTATATCTGGGAAGTACTTTTTAAACGCAGATAAATTATTGGTGAATACTTCATAATTTAAATTTTCACCGCTCCATGATGTATCAGTTACAACTGGTGGCCACTTTGGTAAATAGTCTTCAAACGTCTTCTCGTTTATATGATGTCTTAAATCTCGTCCTATGCGCCAATTATTTGAAGATAGTTCATCTTTAATATCATCAAATTCACTGCTGTGATAATGAAAATAAACCCATAGCGAATTAATACCAAATGCATTATGAAGTTCACTTAAGTCTGCAAACAGCGACTTTCCATTGTTAGGAACTTGAAAATAAAGCGAAACATTTTGGCTCTTTGCAAGGTTAAAAATGATAGGCCAAAACGCAGTGTAAAGTGAGCAAAATAATAAGTCTAAGTTGGGCTCATAAATGATGATGTGTTTTATATCTGCCGACTGCATAAGCGCTAGAATGTGCTGACCTAGCCCGATACCAAATATAATAATAGCTTGTTCGTGAGAAGAGGTTGCGCTACTTATTGCAGAGCCGTCAGGCTGCGTAAGCACAAGTGATTGTGGGGCGGCCAGAAACTGTTCAACATGTTGCGCTACCGACTTTTTGGGATCTTTGCCATAAAATACCGAACCTGAGCTAGACTCAACGATGTCTAATTCACCATCTTTGTTGACAAAAATAGAACTATGCTGAAATGTATGATTTTCAAGCAATTGATAAACAGATGGAACAATACGTTGAAAGCACTTCAAACTTTTAGTGTAGTTTTTTGTTACTACCGGAAGGAGCGCCTCTTCCTTTTCTAACTGTGATTCTTCATCTTCAATGAATAGCTGGATGGCTTTACGCATTATTATTTGTATCTCTCGACCGCTTGCTTCGCTCTTTTGAGCTTTATTACCTCATTTTTTGCATCATTACGCAAACTTGAACTTATTTCTTCAAGTCTTTTATTTCTCTTTAGTTCAAAGGTAACAAACTGCTGTTTAAATTCAGCAGTTATTTTATTCAATTCTCTAATCACTAGCTTGTGTCTTAACACAACTAGTTTCAGTAACAAAGCAGACTGGTCATCATCAGACACTAATGTCGATTCGATTCTATTGTTTATTACACGAAGAAAAACAGGTGTTAGTGAGTGATTGAGGCAGATCGAATGCTCATCGTTCATTTGATGCAGCCAATTCCTTTTGTTGATATGCCTCTAGTTTGGCACTCTCAGGTATAGAAATCCATGCGTCCCTTATTGGTTCTAATAGACTATATGCTTCATCAAGCTTCGCTTTATCGTCATTAAAATGACCTTCATTAACAATTTCGACAATATAGTTGTACAACGCAAAAAGGTTTTCCGCTATTTCCCCACCAACATTCATGTCTAAGGTGTCTCTTAGGTAGATAACAATTGATGTGGCTTTGGTCACAAACTTTGATTTATTAACAAAGTCTTTTCGTTCCATAGCCCCTTTAGCATAGGCAATACGATCCATGGCACCTTGCAACAGTAATAGTGTTAACTTATGCGGGTCAGCTGTTGAGACAGCTTGCTTAACATTATTCTTTTGATAAGCATTTATTCCACGTAACGACATAATAACTCCAGTCTTTAAATAAGTGCTGCAAATAACGCCGAACCTGTTTGGTTCAACTGGGAAATAGTTCTATCCAGGTTCACATACCTTGAACGCACGGTTTGTTCAAAGTTTGTCATTCTGAGTTCTAATGCTTCTCGCGCTGTTTCAACATTGTCTTTTTCATCTTGCGCACTACGCTCTCTGAGACTTATAAGACCGCTAGACGAAGAGTATTGCTCTACCAAGTCGTATAGCCTTACAGCAATACCATTGTTTTCATTGTTGAATAGTGTTGATATATCATCGAAGTTGTCTTCTAGGGCTTCATCTAAGCGTTTTTGACCAGAACCAAGACCAAAGTCCTCAGTTCCTATTTCAAGTCTACCTTCTTCGTTAAGCTCTATCCCTAACTGAAAGAGGCTACTTAGCTCAGAGCCCGAGACCTCTTCACCAACAATCGTACTAATATTCAACTGTAACCCGCGTAATAAAGAATCACCAGCAAGTGGACCATCACTATCTTCAGATGTAGCGCCATAACGTGTCAGGCGCTCTATTTCATCAACAAGCGAGTTGTAACTGCTAATAAAACTCTTGATATCCTCTTCAACGCCCTCTTTATTAAAGCCAATCGTCAAGTTGGTCGCCAGCTGATCTCCGTTACTATTCGATGGAGAGATTTCGTTAACTTTAAAAGAGACATTTTGAATTGTATTCTCAAATTCATTGCTGGCACTTTGCACTTCAATACCATCAACAAATGCAATTGCATTTTGTGCAGATTGGATATTATTGACGTCGATATTGTTTGTTCCGCCAGTGGTAGATAAGCGATCTAACTCGGCATTTCCGCTGTCATTGGTTATGACCAAATTATTACCATCACCCACTTTATCGGACAATATGACTAAACGCGGCCCATCACCAGTACCTGTCTCAATGATGTTTGCCGTTACGCCAAAATTATCCTCTGAATTGTTAATCAGTTCTCGAAGCTCTGTAAGAGTGGTTGTGTCATCAACGTTAATTGTGAAGCTATCGTCAGCACCTATACTAAACGTAAGAGACCCGGTTCCTGAAGATAGCAGCGCATCTGAACTTGATGTAAAAGCGCCAGCATCAGTTGTAATTCTACTGCCCGAGGCTAGTTGCTGAACGACGATTTCATACGACCCGCGTAATGCAGAGTTTGACGCATCAGCGGACAAAACATCATCATCGTCAGAGGGATTAGTTATGGTTGGCTCACGACTATTTAAACTGCTGCCACTGCGAAGCTCATCAACAGCCTTTTGAAAGTCAGACACTTTAGACTTAATCTGCCCCAATGCCGAAATTTCCGCGTCTACAGCTTGCTCTCTCGCATTAAGACGATTTTCTCGAGGCTGCCTCTCAGCTGAAATGAGTTGTCGTACTAAATCATCGAGCGCTAGGCCCGAGCCTACACCTAAAGAACTTATCGACATCTTTCACCTCTTATTAAACCTGATTATTTATCAACACTCCGACACGGCTTCCGACATCTTGCTGTAATTCTTGGATACGTTCTGCAAGCACAAGCAGTTCCTCTGAAGGAATTTGCCTTATTACATCACCAGAATCAGAGTCTAATACAGTAACCACCGAACGTTCAGTATTTTCGTCTATAGAAAACGTTAAGTTGCGATTTTGACCCTGTAGAAATGATTCTACGCGAGATATTGCATCATCCAACTGCATTTCGTTTCCTGCTCTGTTCTCTATATCGGACGTAGCTTGAAGAACTTGAGACAAATTTTGTATTACGTTTCCTTGATTATCAGTACTTTCAGAAACCGATTGTAAACTGCGCTCATTACTGTCGCTTGTTTCATTTTGCTGAACTTGTGGCGATTGAGCTGAAGCTTCAACTCTAGTCGACAAAGCTGCAGCAATAGCCTGACCATCTTGAATATTTTTAATATCCATCGACCAACCTCCTCACTCAAACAACAAAACGGGCGCCCACATAGTAGTAAACACCCGTTGCATTTATATTTAAGTATACTATCTGAAAGTAAACTTAACCAAGTAAAGATAACGCGGCTTGCGGGCGCTGATTTGCCTGGCTTAATACAGAAAGAGACGCCTGCTGAATGATTTGATTTCTTGTCAGGTTGGCGGTCTCTGATGCAAAATCGGTGTCTCTAATTTGCGCTCTTGCAGATGAGATGTTTTCGGAAATATTTCCTAAATTTCGAATTGTTACATCGGCTGCCAACGATAGGTTAGCGGCACTAAAACCAGTACCTCCTCCGATTGCCACATCAATTGTCTGATTTTCATTGGCACCAACTAAGAAGCTAGAGCTGAAGCTCCCACTCAATAAGGTGCGGCCACCAAAATCAGTATCAGTGCTAATGCGCGTAATTTCGTCTTTAAGTGCAGTCACCTCTTCGTTCAAAGCTGCTCTATCAGCGGTGCTATTTATTCCATTTTGTGCCTGAACAGCCAAAGTACGAATGCGCTGAAGTGCATTCGTGGTTTCTTGTAACGCACCTTCCGCAGTTTGCACAACAGAAACTCCGTCATTCGCATTACGACGAGCTTGATCTAAACCTTGAATTTGCGATGTAAGCCTATCCGAAATCTGCAAGCCCGCAGCATCATCTGCGGCACTGTTGATACGGAAACCTGACGAAAGACGCTCGAACGATGTACTTAACGAGTTGCTCACGTCAAATAACTGACGCTGTGCATTCAATGACGACGCATTAGTATTTACAAATAAAGACATAAATTACCTCCTGGCGACCTGACATACGACTTCGCGTTGTCAAATCCTTTCAGTTTGAGTTGACTCGGTCACTACTCCGTCCCAACTCCCGTTTAAAAGTAAAGCGAATTACCCCTCAACAATGTTATCGACACCGCTCTCAACTTCTTTAGCATTTTTTTGTTATTTTTCTAATCAACTCTTACCTCACTGATTTTTAAGGGGGTTATTACGAGTAATAAATGTTCATTATGAGTCGAGTAACACATTCAAGATTCGATAGGTGTGGCTTTACGCTAACGTATGTTTTTTATAGAGTGTTTTTTATAGAGAGCAACAATAGATACCTACACTATTATCGGTACTTGCTTTTTTGAACGGGCAGATGATATTACGCCACCGATTTTAAGTCGAAGTGGTGCGTATTTTGCTAGATTCTATTTGAAGCGGTTGATGCTCAACTAAATTTTCGTTTGGCAGGGTATTTCGGTAACAATTAAAAAAACCGAGACATGATGTCCCGGCCAAATTGCTCTAGTTAGGAGATTGAGCAAACTCTGTTTAAGTCTACAAACAAATATTTATTATGATGAGCTGGCCTCTCAACCAAAACTTCTGATTTATGTTAGTAGGCTATTTTGTATGATGACGGCCTTTATGGCCGTCATTTTCAATTAGGAACGACCTCTCAACTTCTTTTCATTATTTTAGATGCCTACCTTATTAACCGCCTAATAAAGATAATGCAGCTTGGGGACGCTGATTAGCCTGAGACAATATTGTCGTCGTAGCTTGTTGTAATATCTGATTACGGGTCAATTCTGCCGTTTCTGCGGCAAAGTCAGTGTCTCTAATACGCGCTCTTGCCGATGAAACGTTTTCCGAAATATTAGCCAAATTTCTTATTGTAGATTGAAACCTATTTTGTACCGCGCCTAATTCAGCTCTCGTTGAACCTATTCTAGATATAGCATTATCTACGTTCGTCATAAGGGCACTAGCACCAGCGGATGTTGTTACATCGTCTGTCAACGATAGATTAGCTGCACTAAAACCAGTTCCTCCCCCAATACCAACGTCAATTGTCTGATTTTCATTGGCACCGACTAAGAAAGTAGCATTGAAACTTCCACTTAGTATCGTTAAACCACCAAACTCGGTATCTGTGCTAATCCGCGTAATCTCATCTTTGAGTGCAGTTACTTCCTGATTCAAAGCAACTCTATCAGCAGTATTATTAATGCCATTTTGCGCTTGAATAGCCAAAGTACGAATGCGTTGAAGTGCGTTAGTAGTTTCTTGTAATGCGCCCTCAGCCGTTTGTGCGAGGGATATGCCATCATTAGCATTACGCTGTGCCTGATCCAGCCCCTGTATTTGCGAAGTAAGTCTATCAGAAATTTGTAAACCAGCGGCATCGTCTGCTGCACTATTAATACGAAAACCTGATGACAGTCTTTCAAACGCCGTACTTAAGTTATTCCCTGATGTAAACAATTGACGCTGTGCGTTTAGTGACGAAACATTAGTATTTACGAACAGACTCATTTTCTTCTCCTAACTATTTAAAATATTAACGCTATTATTATTATTTTGCGCAATCTTTTTGGTATGATTCATGCTTCAAATTTAATGTCAGAATATTCTGACGTTCTATTGGCACACTACCAATAGAGCTTGCTAAAAAGAGAATATTATTCTCTTTGCTAGCTGGTGAGTTTGTGTACTCAGACATCAAACCTCTCACTACCTCCTGGCTTCACTCTCGCCAGTTAGCAGACTTAGCGCGAATCATCGACTCTTTTTATTCATCGGCTTTTCAAAAAATTACTTTAGATGTTCTTATACTGAAAAACATAAAACCTTAAACATTTGTTTTTTAACGAAAATAAAAAATCAAAAAAGTAATAAAAAGAAGTAGAAAAATAAACATTAACCTTATCTTTTGAACCTTGATAAGAAATATGTAACTTTATCTCCCCTTTGTGATAGTTATCGTCCGACAAGTGAGATTGCTTGAGCTTTTTTTATAAAAAAATACACTTTTTTACTTAGACAGGGTTGGGAGCTGGAGTC
This sequence comes from Alteromonas sp. MmMcT2-2, assembly GCF_022348305.1. Classification (NCBI taxonomy): domain Bacteria; kingdom Pseudomonadati; phylum Pseudomonadota; class Gammaproteobacteria; order Alteromonadales; family Alteromonadaceae; genus Alteromonas; species Alteromonas sp. MmMcT2-2. The sequence goes on along the minus strand of NZ_JAKRFA010000081.1, from coordinate 1,683 downwards.
GATGTGGTTTTGGGGGGAGAAGCGACGAATACCCACATCTTATTAATATGGCCGACTATGTCGGGCTATCAGTATAATCGATAACTTATAGAAAAAGGCCAGTACATACTACTGACCTTCTTTTGCTAGAGCACTACCTCCTAGCATGACTTATGGGGATTGTTAACCTAGAAGTGATAGCGCCGCTTGAGGTCTCTGGTTAGCCTGAGACAGCACGGTTGTGCTCGCTTGCTGAATGATCTGGTTTCTGGTTAAGTTAGCGGTCTCAGCAGCAAAATCGGTATCTCTTATTTGTGCACGTGCTGCAGACACATTCTCTGATATATTGCTAAGATTTCGGTGTTACATCGGCTGCCAACGATAGGTTAGCGGCACTAAAACCAGTACCTCCTCCGATTGCCACATCAATTGTCTGATTTTCATTGGCACCAACTAAGAAACTAGCGTTGAAACTTCCACTCAGTATCGTTAAACCACCAAACTCAGTATCTGTGCTGATCCGTGTGATTTCATCTTTAAGTGCGGTGACTTCTTCATTCAAAGCCACTCTGTCAGCAGTGCTATTGATCCCATTTTGTGCCTGAACGGCAAGAGTACGGATACGCTGAAGTGCATTCGTGGTCTCTTGTAACGCACCTTCCGCAGTTTGTGCAACTGAAATACCATCGTTAGCATTTCGTCTCGCCTGATCTAACCCTTGAATTTGTGAAGTTAAACGATCTGAAATTTGCAGGCCTGCAGCATCATCGGCAGCACTGTTGATGCGGAAGCCTGAAGATAGGCGTTCAAAAGAAGTACTTAGTGAATTTCCAACATCAAAAAGCTGACGCTGGGCATTCAATGAAGATACGTTGGTGTTGACAAATAAAGACATGTTGTCTCTCCTACATTTTGATCCAGCGACGGCTGGCAATCGGGCTAACCGAAATTTTAGTATAAGTAGTCATCAAAACCTGAGGGGTAATTGATGAACTGGCTCTCTCAGAATTTGTATCGACATCAAACAGATTCCCTTTAGGATAAATTACGATATTTTGCCGATAGGCGGTAAAGTGTTGCCGTAAGGTAAAGATAAAACGCCGCATAACTAATGGATTTTTAAGGGAGAATTAGCATAAAGAATAGCTTGAGGCTTTTAGAAAAAAGTTCAAATCTAAGCCAACTGAACATAGTACTTTTAATGAGTCTTACCCAAAATATACACGACGAAAGTAGAAAGGCGCCACTGTGTCATGGCCAATAAGCAACCGTTCACTTTAGCTCAAAAATGGTCTTTTGATGATTTAATTACCGGAAAGAAATAATTCCGAGTTTCAGCCAAAGTATGTATTCAAGAAGACAAAGCATTTAAGGATTCATAAATTATTTGTGATAACAATAGATTAACGCTTTGGAGTAACGAAAATGACCTACTTAGGCTATTGAAAAACGTTGCTTTGTAGTTAAGGCAATGCCTCAAAGCTTTCTAGAGGAACTATTAACCGGGAAACTCGTGAATTTTCCACCCAAATGTGACTATTCAACAGTGAAACGAAAAAGCTGATCGCGCTATATAAATTTCCAAGTAATAGGGATACTAGAGCGTGTATATGGTCTCCCCCTTTATTGCAAGAGTAAACATGCTGTTTGACTAAAATGGTTTGCGTCCGTATATCCGGCTTCTCGTTGAAGTATTTTCACTTC